>JAFGQT010000122.1 GCA_016935515.1 Bacilli bacterium | reverse complement strand
TTGTTGCTTGACAATAACGGATTAACAATCACACGCGAAAAAATGATCGAATCCGTTTGGGGCTATGATTTTCTTGGTGAAAGTCGGACAATCGACGTCCACATCAAAGAACTGCGAAGAAAACTAAGAGAAATCGGTTTACCGGATGACGTGATTCAAACTCAACGCGGGATCGGATACAAGATGGTCTTATGAGAAAAAGAATTGGATTGGAACTAATATTGGCGGTATGCGTTGCTTTGACCATTTTTTTGATTGGTTCTTTTTTGCTTGTAAGAAACAATCTGAACAAGATAACCGAATTTAATCTGCGATACTATCTCGAGATAGTCAAAACCGACTATGATTCAGGCTTAACGGCAGATGATATAATCGACAAATACGTTGATATCGAAGAATACCTGCGGATAACTTTCATGGATTCTTCAGGCGAAGTGATTGCAGATTCATCAGCGACAGATTTGGAAAATCATCTCACTCGTCCGGAATTCATGGTTCCAGGAGAAACGAACATACGGGAATCGGCAACGCTAAATAAAAGAATGATGTATCTCGCATATCAGTTTTCTGATACAAACTATGTTCGCGTCTCGGTTCCTCTCAACTCCGTTTTGCCTTTCCTCAACGATTTTATCGCGTTGTCAATCTTGATCGCAATGGTCATAGCGCTTGGTGTTATTTTTTTAAGCAAGCCGTTGATCGATAAGACGTTAGCGCCATTCAAAGACTTACGCGTCGTTTTGAACGATGTATACCAAGGTAAATATCGGGAACTTCTACCGGTTTCCAAATATGAAGAAATTAACGGAATTCTCATTGAGATCAATGATTTGAATCAAATGATCTCAAACAATATAGCAACTTTGAACAAAGAGAAGCAAAAGATCGACTTCTTGCTCGAGCACATGAACCAAGGTTTATGCGTGCTTGACGGCAACGAGAACATCATTCTTGTGAATGAGTATCTGAAAAGTTTATTCAAATACAAGACAGACAATCATCTTTTCCAGAATTACAGTTATTTGCTTAGGGATACCGATCTTCAACAAGCCGTAGCCAAAGTGTATAAAACAAAAGGCAGCTATACCACTGTCATTGAAATCGATCAAGCATATTTTTCTGTTATCGCATCATACGTGGAGAAGGACTGGACCGACCAAAGCGCAGTTGTATTGATCTTCACTGACGTGACGGTGTTGAAGAATATTGAGATTCTCAAAAGAGATTTCTTTGTCAACGCTTCACACGAATTGAAGTCGCCTTTGACCGCAATCATGGGATCTGCCGATTTGATCGCATCAGGGCTTGTAAAAGACAAAGAAGAAATCGTCGATCTGTCGAGAAGAATCCTTGAAGAGTCAAATCGGATGAATCAACTGGTGTTGGATATGTTGAATCTTTCCAAATATGAAAATTACATTCCTTTGAAAGCCAACATCAACGTCAACTTGCAAGACATTGTGCATGAAGTGATCGACAAAGCATCCCAACTTGCAAAAGCAAAAAACATTACCATATATGACGAAAGTGTACCGGTGCTTTTTAACGCCAACCAGGAACACCTCGAACAATTATTGAGAAATCTTGTGGAAAACAGCATTCAATACGGAAATGATTCTGGGTATGTCAAAATCAAAGTTTTTGAAGATGACGAAAAAGTTCATGTCGAAGTTGAGGATAACGGTATTGGAATTCCCAACTCCGAACAAAGTCGGGTTTTTGAGCGCTTCTATCGCGTAGACAAGGCCAGAAGCAAGAAATCTGGCGGAACCGGGTTGGGATTATCGATTGTCAAACACATCGTAATGATCTATCAAGGAAAGATAGAAGTTGAAAGTTCTGAAGGCAAAGGAACAAGAATGAGAATCGTTTTTCCTAAAAGCCAATCATGAAGAGCGCAATTAAAATGCGCTCTTTTTCATGAAAAGAAACACGCAAAAGCGAACGATTTGCCAAAAACATTTTGATTCAAGAAAAGCATAAAATCCCTCTTCAATTTAAAGAAAATACCAGTATAATATGATTGAGGGGAATAGCCAATGGAAGAATATCGTTTGCGCAAAAACATCATCTGCATCGATTTGAAAAGCTTCTATGCATCGGTTGAATGCAGTCTTTTGGGCTTGGATCCTTACAAAACGCCCTTGGTTGTGGCCGATCATTCTCGAGGCGGCGGATCAATCGTTCTTGCGGTAACGCCCTATTTGAAAAAACTCGGCGTTCCCAATCGCTGCCGAATATATGAATTGCCGAAAAACGTAAAGATCATCTTCCAAAAACCACGTATGGAAAAATACTTGGAATATTCAACGAAGATCATTGAAATATATTTGCGTTATATCAGTGAAGACGACATGTACGTCTATTCCGTCGATGAAGTCTTTCTGGATTTGACCAGTTATCTCGATTATTACAAAATGACGGATGTCGAAATTGCAAAAAAAATCATGGATACGATCTATCAGGAAACCGGAGTTTATTCCAGTTGCGGCATCGGGCCAAATATGTTGATCGCAAAATTGGCGCTTGACTTGGAATCGAAAAGCGTCAAGGATTTCATCGCAAAATGGAACTATGAAAACCTTCCTGAAAAATTATGGCCAATCACGCCATTAAGCAAAATGTGGGGCATCGGACGCAATCTTGAAGCTAGGCTGAACAAAATGAGATTATATAAAGTTGGCGACATCGCCAACACCGATGTCAAGCGTTTGAAAAGGGCCTTCGGCATCATCGGCGAAGAACTTTATTACCATACGCATGGTATTGACATGAGCCTGATCCAGGACAAACTCAAACTCAAACCGGTAAGCAAAAGTTACGGGACTGGACAAACACTGTTCCGCGATTATTACAAACCGGAAATTTTCCAAATCGTTTTGGAAATGATCGACGACGTTTGTCGCCGCTTGCGAATAACCCGCAAGCAGGCGCAAACCATTCATTTTGGCATTGGTTACAGCAAGGACACGGGCGGCGGATTCGCGCGTCAGATAACGCTCGGTAAACCGACTTCAAGCGAATCGACGGTTTATCAGACGTGCTTGAAACTTTTTGAGGACAATTACGAAGGCATGCCGATCCGTAGGGTTCATGTGG
>JAFGQT010000121.1 GCA_016935515.1 Bacilli bacterium | reverse complement strand
TCATCTCCCATTTTGACGGGAACTTCTTTGTCGGATTCGCCGTGCCAGAACAAGATTGGAATCCGATTGTCCTTGACAGCTTTAAGCGGCGTTACTTGGGAAAGCATAAACCGATGCAGATAATATGTCACGAGATTGATTCCTGGAAGGAAAAAAAGCAGTACTTTGGGTTTGACGACATTGAAGAATAACCTTGTCAAAGTTGTGAAACTTGAATCTGCGACAATCAGTTTTACATTGTCGGGTAGATCCATGACGCTGGCAAGGATAGACGTTGCCGCTCCCATTGACACACCGTGAAGCAGTACTTGGTCAGTTGCTCCATAAGTCCTGAGCGCGTACTGGATCCATTTCTTTAGATCAAGTTTCTCATAATGACCAAAACTTGTGAAGTCTCCCTCACTCTGCCCGTGCCCACGCTCGTCGATCAACAACACTTTGAAGCCAAGGTCATTATAGAACTTGGCGATGGCGACCATATCTTCAGGCAAAGCTTGATATCCGTGAAGCACGATTGCGGTATGGACTGATTTCTCGTCAAAACTCGGAAGGAAAGTCGCGTGGAGCACCGTACCGTCATAGGCGTGGATTTTCACGTCCTCTTTGGGTGCTTTGGCATACCAAGTGTAACTCGGCTTGAAGAAAGGATCTTCCGGATCGACGATTTGTTTTGGTTTGAATGTCTTGACGACAAAAGCTTTGCGATACATGAAATATGAAAGCGTCAAGTATAAAAGCAGCACGGAACCGACGATTATAAGGATCTTGACCGTATCTGTCATTTTACCACCTACCTGCTATCTATTTTAGCACAGAGATACGCTATTGCAAACAAATGGAGGATAATCAAAGCAAATGCTTTACTTGTGATGAAGATATCGGCTATAATATTCATATAAGAGGTGATCTGATGGTCAGATTTGGTGTTTTGGGCGCAGGAAGCATTGCGCACTCATTTTCCAAGGCAATACGGGCAACTGAAGGTATACTCCAGGCGATTGCCTCATCAAGTCTGGAAAGAGCGCAATCTTTTTCTGAAGAGTATGGTTTCATCAGCTTCTACGATGATTATGACAAGCTAATGGACGACGAAGATGTTGATTGCATCTACATCGCAACTGCCCATGCTTATCATTACCAACATATGATTGACACGCTTAACCATGGAAAACATGTTCTCTGTGAAAAGAGCTTTACACTCAACGCCAAACAGGCAGAGGAAGTCTTTAAGCTTGCAAGAGCTAAAGGACTTTTTGTCATGGAAGCGATGTGGACCAGATTCTTGCCTACTATCCAAGAATTGATCCAAAAGGTATCCGCAGGTGTCATCGGCGAAATCAAATCAATCGAATCTGCATTTGGATATGACATCTCTACATTGACTAGACCGAGACTCAAAGACCCTGAACAGGGTGGGGGGGCTTTGCTTGACATCGGCATCTATCCGATCACTATGGCAAACCTATTTCTTGGCAGGCCTAAAAGCTTCAAGTCGAAAGTCGATTTTTTTGACACCGGCGTCGACTCGTATGAAGAAATAATCTATCGCTATGAAAACGCAAAAGCGAAGCTGATTGTGAGCTTCGAAGATAATCTAGGTTCTTATACCTGGATTTACGGCACGAAAGGTAAGGCCTTCGTACCTGTATTCCAGGCCGCTGATGAAGCGTATATCTATGATGATACGGATGAAATCGTCGACACGATCACTTACGGACACGAGGAAAACGGCTTGGAATACGAGATCAAGGAAGCTATCTCATGCATCGAGAACAAGCAATTCGAAAGCAAGACAATGCCGCATGAAGAGACATTGGAAATCCTCAGGCAGATGGACGCAATCAGGGCTTCCTGGAATCTCGTTTATCCCGGTGAATAGCAGTCGATTTTAGTTGACTTATATAATCGATTAAGATATAATGTTCCCGTATGTAAATCGCATACCGCACAGAACCGGTCGCAAACCCCTAAGTGGTACCGTCATGGCGAGTCTTATTTGATGAGGAGGTGCAAACTATGTACGCAGTGATTGAAACAGGTGGAAAACAACTTCGCGTTGAAGTTGGTCAGGAAATCTATGTTGAAAAGCTGGACGTCGAAGCTGAACAAACCTACACATTCGAGAATGTTCTCATGATCGGTGGCGAAAAGGTTAAGATCGGAAAGCCCTATGTAAAAGGTGCAACCGTGACAGCAACTGTCGACAAACACGGCAAGGGTTCAAAGATTATCGTTTACAAATACGAACCCAAGAAACATTATCACCGCAAAAACGGCCATCGTCAGCCGTATACAAAACTGACAATCAAAGAAATCAATGTTTAAGAAACAAATCATTTGACCAATGGAGGTGTCTAGGATGGTATTACATCTGCATATAACGGAATGCATGGCTTCCAAAAAGGGAGTCGGTTCCACAAAAAACGGCCGCGATTCAGCGGGTCGCAGACTTGGCGCAAAGCTGTCTGACGGACAATTTTGCACCGCAGGCTCGATCATCTATCGTCAACGCGGCACAAAGATTCATCCCGGAGAAAACGTTGCCCTCGGCAAAGACGATACTTTATTCGCTTTGATCGACGGAATCGTGAAATTCGAACGTCTGGGAAGAGATCGCAAGCAAGCATCCGTATATCCGCAAGCATAAAACAGGCTCAGCCTGTTTTTTTATTTTTCGATGTCGTGGATCAGGCATATTATCTTGAAAATATCCTAGTAATACGCTATAATCTTAAACAAGTAGAGGTGTAATTGATGCTTGAGACGATAATTGATCTATATCAACAAAAATTTGGCAATCCCACAGACTTACGGACGTTCTTTTCTCCAGGTCGTGTCAATTTGATCGGTGAACACATCGATTATAACGGTGGTCACGTTTTTCCTTGCGCAATCTCGCTCGGCAATTATGGCGCAATCGATCTACGAAACGATCGCAAAATAAGCCTATACTCGCATAACTTCCCAAATATCGGCGTGATTGAAATTGATCTTGACAATCTTGATTATCGTTCGGAGCACGCCTGGGCTAATTATGCCAAAGGCATCATCAAGGAGTTCCTCAGACGCAACTTGAGAGTCCATCGAGGATTCAACATCGTCATTTATGGCAATCTTCTGACCGGAGCCGGCCTTTCAAGCAGCGCTTCGATCGAGTTGCTCGTCGCAACGATGCTGAATAAGGTTTTCAATTTGAAGCTGACTCCAACAGATCTTGCGTTGCTCGGAAAACAGGTTGAAAACGAATATATGCATGTGAATTGTGGCATCATGGATCAATTCGTGATCGCCAACGGCAAGAAGAATCATGCGATGCTACTCAACACCGAGACTTTAGAATATTCTGAGGTATTGCTCAATTTGGGCGAGTACGATGTGGTGATCTGCAACTCGATGAAAAAACGCGGTTTGGTGACATCGGCGTACAACACGCGAAAATCCGAATGTGAGCGCGCTCTTTCCATTTTGAACGAATATATACCCGCACGATCACTGTGCGATATCAGCTATCCGGATTTCGAAAGACTCCAGGACAAGTTGGAAGATCCCACCCTCATCAAACGCGTAAGGCACGTGATTACTGAGAATCTCCGCACGATGAACGCTCATGACCAGTTGATGCTTGGCGATATTTCCGCTTTCGGCGAGTCCTTGCTTGCCTCGCATTATTCGCTTAAGACCGATTACGAAGTCTCTTGCGTGGAACTGGACGATTTAGTTGAGATTGCTATGAATAATGGCAGCATCGGCTCCAGGATGACAGGTGCAGGTTTCGGTGGGTGTACTGTCAATATTGTCAAACACTCCGAGTTCGAAGACTTCAAGTTGAAGGTCCAAATGGCCTATAATGAAATTTACGGAGTCGTCCCCGACATTCTTATCGCTAATCCCGTAGATGGAACGAAAGAGATTTTTCGGTGAAAACAAGATGATTCGCAAAGCAAATTCTGAAGATCTCGAAACATTGGTGAAAATCGCACGTGAAGTCGCAAATGAGTTGCACCAACAAGGCATCGACCAGTGGTCTGAGACTTATCCCGACCTTGAACACTTCCGAAACGACCTGATCAAGGGCGGGTTATTTGTTTATTGTCATGACCTTGAAATAGTCGGTTCAATTTCGGTGTTACCGGAAAATGATCCTTTTTATTTGGAATTAAAATGGCGATTTGATAATGCTTATGTCGTGCATCGTCTGATGGTCAAACCAGAATACCGACAAATGCACATTGGCAGAAAATTATTTCTTCATGCAATCGATCATGCCAAATCAATGCGCGCTGACGGCATGAAGGTCGACACCCATCCAGACAATTATCGGATGCAAAGCTTAATTTTATCGCTTGGTTTTGAAGAAGTCGGTTACATAAACGCAATGAACCGTATCGGCTATGAATTGCCGTTTGCAGAAAATATCACGAGGAGGTGACGCCCATGTTTATCGACGAGGTAACACTAGAAGCCATATCCGGCAAAGGCGGAGATGGCATAATTGCATTTAGAAGAGAAAAACATGTGCCATTGGGTGGCCCTTCAGGTGGAGACGGAGGAAAAGGTGGTAGCATCATCTTCGAAGCAGACGAAGGCTTGTCAACACTCTACGATCTTCGTTATCGCAAGTTCATCCGCGCCAAGGCTGGCGAAAGCGGCAAAATCAAGAACATGCGCGGTAAAGACGCCGAAGATGTCATCATAAAAGTTCCTGTAGGAACGATCGTTTATGAACAATCATCCAATGCAGTACTGGCAGATCTGACCGAAAACCAGCAACAGCATATCATATGCCGTGGCGGTCGTGGTGGAAGGGGAAACTCCTCCTTTGCATCTTCGAGAAACAAAGCCCCAAGACTTCAGGAGAATGGCGAGCCGGGAGAAACCAAACAATTGAGGATCGAGCTCAAATTGCTAGCTGACGTTGGCGTAGTCGGATTTCCAAGTGTCGGCAAATCGACGCTGATCAGCGTTGTTTCTGCTGCTAAACCAAAAATTGCAGATTATCCATTCACGACTCTAATACCGAATCTCGGTGTCGTAGAACTTCCGAATATAACTCCTTTTGTACTTGCGGACATGCCAGGATTGATCAAGGGTGCTTCTCAAGGCGCCGGATTGGGGATCCAATTCTTGAAGCACATCGAACGGACAAGAGTCATCATCCATATGGTTGACATGTCTGAAAGCTCATTACGCGACCCATATGCAGATTATTGTGAAATCAATGCCGAACTTGAAGCATACAAATTCGATCTATCCGCAAGGCCACAAATAATCGCCGCTAGCAAGATGGACATGCCGGGATCAGCTGAACGTTTGACAGATTTCCGCTTGAAACTAGACAATGATATCCCCATCTACCCAATATCCGCAAAAACCAAAAATGGAATCATGGAATTGATGGGGGCAGCCGCTAAGTTATTGGTTACCACCCCAAAATTCCCGATCACCGAGGAACTGAAGGTCGAAGCAGAAGTCCTATACGAGTTCAGTGATGACAAACCAGATATCGTCATTGACCACCCAGATGAGCATACATTCATTGTCAGTGGCAAAGACGTAGAGAGGCTTTACAAGCGATCGAATTTTCTCTCTGACGAGTCACTAAGCCGTTTCCTCCAACAACTTCGCAAACTTGGAGTAGATCAGGAACTGCGTAAGATGGGCGCAAAAGACAAAGATACGATCAAAATATTCGACTTTGAGTTCGAATATTATGATCAATAACGCCAGAAATAAGTCGGACTGCGCTTAGGCAACTAAATATTTCAAAATTAAATATGATTTTAATTTGTTTCTTATGCGATATTTATATAAATATTAAAAGTTATTTA
>JAFGQT010000120.1 GCA_016935515.1 Bacilli bacterium | reverse complement strand
GAGGCTTGAATGCCGATGCCAAGAAAATGGAGATGTCCATCAAAAAATGCTGGGTACTTGAATGTTTTACCATCGTTTTTCATAGATTACTTCACCGCCTTCGATGCGCCCCGTCGTCACAAATCCCAATGATTCGTAGAGCTTCTGTGCCACAGAGTTTTGTGGTTCGAAACTGATCCTGATTAAACGGTTATCCGCAAGCGGCATCAAGATTTCCAAAGCCAGCTCCATCGCTTTTTTGCCATAACCAAGACCTTGATAGTCCTTGCCAATCATCAGTCGGTAAATCCAGTATGTCGCCTCATCAGTATCAAAAGCATACATAACGAAACCGACGACGTTGTCACCGCAGTATACTGCCAACGGCTTGCATTCTTTTTCGTATGCAGCTTGGGCCAAACTGTATGAATTAGTTGCGATGAAACCTTTTTGATCGTCGCGAACCGACAAGAAGCAAACTTCGCGAAAATTGCTTGAAGTCACTTCTTTTAACGCAATATCTGTCAAACGTTTGGTTTTCCAGTTCTTGCCCTCTAGCTCCATCTCCAGATGAGTGTTTCCTGCGTAATTCACAGTTTTAGTCTTTCTAAATCCCAAATTTTCATAGAGTTTGATCGCTCTCAAGTTTTCTGCGTTTGGGTCAACCATCACTCTTGAGGCCTCGGTATCGCGAAACAACTGATCAAGACAAAATGAAAGACCTTTGCGACCAAGATGCTTGTCCCAAAACTTTGGTTCTATTTTCACGTCAATAATTGCGGGCTGATCTATCCCTTTAGAAGCATAAAACAACTCACCGACAAAGTTGTCGGAGTAATCTCGCATAATGTAATGTTTCGCTGTCTTGTTTTCCGATAATCTTGAATACCAGTCTTTGATGGCGGGATAAGTCATCTTAAGTCCGTCAGGAAAGCCGACATAGCGCATTACTTCAGGATTGTTCCAAAGCTTAAGTAAATCCTCCAAATCTGATTCTTTCGTTCTATATATTTGCATGTTCTACCTCGTCTATTTTAGCGTCAAATGCGTCTCAAGCATTCCGACCCCTCGTTCTTGGAATTGTTTACATAAGCTGAAACAGGATATCCTGACATCGCTTCAGGAGAAAACGGTTTGAGGAGCGACTCGAGTTTCTGAGAATCGGTAATGTCCATGTCAAGCCACATTTTCGCCTCATCTTCATCCAGGATGACCGGCATCCGGTCATGGATCGTATCCAACGTGGCATTCGCCGAAGTCGTGACGATCGCTGTTGAAAACAATTTGTTTTCTTCCGAGAGTTGAGTTTGACTCCAAATTCCCGCCATTGCGAAAATCCCTTTGTCATTAAGTTGAAAATGATACGGTTGTTTAGGCTTGACGTCGCGTTTCCACTCGTAGAAACCGTCAGCCAAAATCAAGCAACGGCGCTTTCTGAAGGATGAAGCAAACGCCCTGTTAGTCGCCAAAGTCTCGCTTCTGGCATTGATGATTCCTTGGCTTTGATCTTTTGCATAAAATGGCACAAACCCCCATTTAAGCATCCCCGCTCGATATGATTTGCCGTCATGGATCACCGCAATGACATCCTGCCCAGGGGCAATGTTGTATCTTGGCAACGTCAGCTTCTTCAAAGGATCGAAAATATCAAATCGATCCCTCAGGAAACCATTCAAGTAATATTCGTCAAAAGTCAATGTGAAGCGTCCGCACATATGGATCACCTAACTGTAATTATATCATAGACATCAAGGCAAAAATAGCCACGAACAGAGAAAAAAACTCCGGATGTCGAATTGTCGACATCCGGAGATTGTTAATGCTTTTCTTCGAGTTTGTAACGATCGCTAAGCAATTTGCTCAGTTTGACGGAAGGCGTGTTTTCGTACTTGAGCATCTTGCCTTCCCAAGTCCTGAGCATGAAGTAATCCTTTCCTCGGGATACGATGTATTCCGGAAGGATCGGCGTCTTGCCCATCCCAAGCGGCGCATTGACGATATAGTAAGGAATCGCAAGCCCCGATGTATAGCCGCGCAAATACTCCATGATCTCGATTCCATCGTCAATCGACGTGTTGAAATGAGCAGTTCCACGAACTTTCTTCGCGTGGAAAAGATAGTAAGGTCGCACCCTGATTTTGAGCAGTTCCTGATTGAGGCAACGCATGACGTACTTGTCGTTGTTGATGCCGTTAAGTAGCACTGTCTGATTACCGATCGGAATGCCTGCCAGCGCAAGTTTTTCGCAAGCAGCTTTCGCTTCTTCCGTCACTTCCATCGGATGGTTGACGTGTGTGTTCACGTAAATTGGATGGTATTTCTTTAACATTTCACATAGACTGTCAGTTACCCTCTGAGGCATAGTTACGAGCGTTCTGGACCCGAGCCTGATGATTTCGACGTGCTCGATCTTCCTGAGTTCGCTGATGATCCATTCCAGCGATTCATCGCCGAGTGTGAAAGGGTCGCCGCCGGTGATCAACACGTCGCGGATCTCCGGATTTTCGCGAATGTAATCAAGCGAAGCCTGGATCAAGTCTTTTGGGCTGGCGCTGTCTTTTTCACCAATGTTTCGCCGCCTTTGACAATGGCGACAATACATGGCGCATTCATTTGTAACGTTCATGATCAAACGGTCCGGATATCTTCTGGTGATGTTCCCAGCCGGATTTGTGTATTCTTCACCCATCGGGTCAAGGTCATGAGCCTTGTCTTCTAATTCAAGAACCGATGGGACCGCCATAAGTTTGATTGGGTCAAATTCATTTTCTGGATCGATGAGACTGAGGTAGTAAGGACTTATGGCCCAGCGATAGACTTTTGAGACTTTGGCGATGGCACGAACCTCGCGTAAAGACAAGTGGATATATTGTTTCAGAGTTTCCACGTCTTTGATACGATTTTTGAGTTGCCAATGCCAATCGTTCCATTGCTCTTCGGTTGCGTTCAGTTTGGCCATGATGTTTTCCCGGCGTTTGCGGATGGCATCAGTCGATTCCAAACCTTTGGGTATTGTCTTGCGTGCCTCCAAATAATCGGCGATCCTTGATTTCAGTTCCTTTGCCCTTGACAGGGCAATTTCACGTTTATTTCTACTCATTATTGCCTCCTTTCAGATCATCTTACATCTACATCATAACAAAAAAATCTCAAAAAACCAAATTTCTCAAGGTTGAATACCGAAAAAGGCTGTCGT
>JAFGQT010000001.1 GCA_016935515.1 Bacilli bacterium | reverse complement strand
TTGGAAGTCTTCCGGTGAAAAAGTCAAAAGACTTTCGCTGATCGAGATGATGCCACCGAAGATTATCAGCGTAACATAAAGGCTCATGACTCCGCTCAACAGACCGAACAAAGCGCCAAACCCGCGGTTCTTCGATCTGTATTTACGTTCGGATTTCTTGGTGCTGAAGAAAATTATCCGAATCAGAAAAGTTATGATCCTATAAATGATGTTGATGACGGTGAAATACAGCAGAGTGTAAACTATCTTCAAGACGAACATTCCCAAACCAGCCGCAAATTCAAGCAGCCTGACGTTCGCCGCGACATCGCCCAGCGTTTCACCAAGATAGGTTTCTACGGCAATCGGTATCAAACCCGCAAAACTCGTGACATTCGCGAATGCAGGATCAAAATTGCCGAGTTGCGCCCCCAAGATTGGTAGATTCATCGTCCAAAGTGCATTGATCACCATCTCGATCGTCAAAAAGAAAGCCACAAAGAAGATCAGCGTGACGATGAAGGAATAAAGTGAACTCTTGAATCCGCGCAAGAAGCCGAAAAACATTCCGAGTCCAAGGATGGAAAAGAATGCTATATTAAAGTAAAGTGCGAAATCAAGGTTTTCAGGAAGGGTGGGGATTCCCGGAATTGTTAGTATCAAAATATCTCCTCCAACATGTTTTGAGAATATATATCTTATTTATTATATGATAATTTCTTTAAACATTATACGTTATTATGAAAAAAACTCATGCAATACGATTCTAAATCCCTAAAAATCGTAGTATAATCAATTATGATAGAGATGGAGGTGATCCGAAATGCGAAAAGCTATTGCCCTGTTTAGCATCTTTTTGGTGACGCTTGTGCTGGTTTCATGTTCAAGTTTCACTTTCCCGTTTTCGATCACTCAATTGTCTTATTACACGACCACGACGACGACAAGACCGAACACAGCAGACGGCACCGTAACATATATCGAATCCAATTACGATCAATATGTTGCATATGACTCGCCGAGTTACGATTTGACAATCGACGCATACAATGAACAGCTGATTGCCTCGCGAGATTTGATCAGACGTTCCAACATCCAGATTTCTACGACATTGTACGACGAACAAAATCTGATTCCTTGGGCTGATTCCACTATCATCAGAGGTGTAAGCCAAGGGTCAGGAGTGATCTTCATGGAAGATGAGTTGTACTACTACGCTCTCACGAACGAACACGTGATCGATGATGAGGGATATTTTGCTAGATATGAAGTCAAGACTTTTTCCGACACAGCATTTGTCTCTGCCAGCGTCGTCGCCAGTGACGCGGAACTCGATTTGGCCGTAATCAAGTTTGATAAAGGCAGCCGAGAAGAAATCCATCTGATCGATTATGACACTCGTGCCTATACAAGCTTCCGTTCCGGCGAACTTGTCCTAGCTGTAGGCAATCCGTTATCTTTGGAAAATAATGTGACTTTTGGCGAGTTTATCAATATGGAAGCGATCGAAGATTACGCATATATGATAATCTATCATAACGCAACGATAAACGAAGGTTCAAGTGGCGGCGCATTGGTCGACATTGACGCAAACCTCATCGGACTCAACACTTGGGGTGTCGAGGAAACCGATGAACAGGCCTTTGCGGTGCCGATCCACATAATCTACATGTTTCTCGTGAACAATGGAATCATAAATAACTGAAAGCGCCGATCGGCGCTTTCTTTTTAGTTTATATCAAATTCCAGTTTTGCAGTGGGTTGATTGGGACAACGAAGCTCAACTACAGACTTACCAAGTTTACCAGTGGTCTTGAGATAGATGGCTGTCGAGCCACCGACAAGCGCAATATTGCTTGGGCCGATGACTGACAGCGAGCCATCGGGCTTGACACTCACGACGTCGTTTGCCAAGCCTAGGAGATTGTTGTTCTCATCTTCCATCTGGATGACTACACGGACAACATCGTACGTCAATTCATGCCGTAACTGAGTCGCATCAGGGTATAACTTGAGAATTGCCGACTTCGGTTGCGAGATCACGACAGATTTCACTAATTTGTCATCGATATAGCCTTCAATTCGAAAACTTACTTCTGGCGATCCCCAATTTCCAACGTATTTGCCGTAAATATCCATGGCGGTCTTCATCGTCATCTTGTTGAACATCATCAAGGAAAGCATCCGCAGTTTAAGTTTGAAAGGCATGGCAAAACCATAGCGAGTGAACGCATTCAGAACTGTCTTGATGCTTTTTGCGACTCTTGGTTTGTATTCACCTGAAACGAGAATTCTGTCGCCGATGTAGTCATCGATGATGACCGGAGCATTGGGAATATCGGGAAATGTCGGCCAATCAGGATAGTGTTTTCCCAATAATTCATCGTTCAGATATATTTTTACATAGTCGCAATTAGTATACACGAATGTCGGTGGCAAAACGCTGTTGACGAAGGCCCCAGGAGTCATCGAGGACGCAACTTTCAATATCGGTCCATCCGTTCTCAGACTCATGTAGGGATAGCTGGCATATTTGGGAATCCGGAACATGTCCGTGACTCCGTGGTAACAGACCCTGTCGTTGGCTCCGAATTGCTGGTGCGTGCCATAATCCGCAAGACACCAGCCGATCGCTCCCGAAAACCTGTCGCTTGCGAAAGCGGAATCGATTACATTCAGATGCCTATAGGCATGCTCAATCTTCTTCTCTTCGGAATCGTTCTTCTTCGTCGGAAAGACATGGCCATTGTGTTCAGTTACGAGATACGGCACGAGTCTACCGGCGATCTTGTTTGGATGCTCAAGTCCAGGATTGTCGCCGTGATGCGAAAAGTCATTATATGTATACACATCTTCTAGAAATTCGGACTTTCGGAAGTTCCGGACGCCTCCGGTTTGTCGTGTATCGTCCAGTTGATGGGCCAGTCGATTCGTTTTCTCATAGAACTCGTGATCATCGGGAGATTCGTTGATCCGAACGCCCCACAAGATTATCGAAGGATGGTTGAAATGGTGCGTGATCATGACCTCGAGGTTTGCGAGTGTCAACTCTTTGAAATTCTCGTCGCCGATATATTGCCAACCGGGAATCTCTTCGAAGACAAGCAATCCGATTTCGTCGCAACGATTGATGAAATGGTCGCTTTGCATGTAATGCGAAGTCCTGACAATGTTACAGCCAAGTTCATATTTGAGGACGTTGGCATCGCTTTCCTGCATACGCTTCGGCATTGCGTAACCCACATAGGGATAGCTTTGATGTCTATTCAGACCGATGAGTTTGACTTTGCGATTGTTTAGCAAAAAGCCTTCAGTTGTAAATTCGCATGTCCGAAAGCCGAATCTGGTGGTTACTTGATCGATGACGCTTCCGGAGATCGATAATTCTGTCTGCAATGTATATAGGCTTGGATTATCAAGTTCCCAACGTTCGATGTCTTGCACAAGAAAGGAAAAAATCTGTTCTCTTTCTTCTACCAACGTAAATTCTTCTATTTGAATCTGCTTCTCGCCTTTAAAGACGCGAAAGACGATCTGGGCTTCAGTTCCTGGGTTCTTGCTGAAAAGGGCAGTTGGTCTGAGAATCATTTCGCTTTCCATTAGCGAAGGTGCTACGTCAGTCCTGACGAAAACCTTCTGAATCCTGATCTCAGGCACGATTTCAAGCTCGACCTCACGATAGATGCCAGAATATCCGAGATAATCTACAACTCCGCCAAAAGGAGGAATGTTGGGAGTTTCGAATCCTTCGACCATCACGACAAGACGGTTTTCTCCCGATTGATGTAACTTATCTGTGATATCATAAGCAAAAGGCGTGTACCCACCCTTATGCTCTCCAATAAATTCAGAGTTGAGATACACCTTGCAAGTGTTCATCACACCATAGAAGCGGAGAATCGCCCTTTGACCTTCAGGCAAAGCGTCGATTGTCAGATCGCGAAAGTAAGTGCCGACAATTTGGTATGACGACGCCTGCAAATGATTTGCCGGGAGTTCAACCATTTGGTGAGGCAACATGACTTCAGCGAATTTGGAAATCGAGAAATCAGACTTCAGAAACTCATCCTTGAAGTCGGTAGTGAAACGCCAATCAAAATTAAGCGGAAACAGTTTTCGCACTTTCAATTACCTCCAAGAGCTTTGAAATAGTAGATTCGCGAACCGAAATCACCCATTAGTCTCACTTGTTCATTGTAGCCTGAACCGATAAAATTCTGTTTCGGTGTGAACCCTGAATTGATCAACAATGATCCGGATACCGTTTGTTCTTCGCTTTCCATGGGCATCAGATAGCGATTCTTCAGTAAATTAAACAAAATGCCGTTCGCATTGAGCTTGATTGGTAACGCGTGCCGTACCAAATCACCAAACATTGCCAAGTTGAAGTACTGTTTTCTGAGACTCACGCGGTATTTTCTGTCTTGATCGATGCCCGCTACCGGAAAAGTCTCATAGCGATCGTTGGGAATAGCCAAAGTCTGATGGACAAGCATCATTGCTTCATCCTTGTTAGTGGATGTCAAAATCTGGACACTGACGTTCTCTTCATATGGACTCTTCAATCGATAAAGCCTGCCGAACTGCAGGAGTTTACGATGTTCTTTGTAAAAAGCGATCTGACCTTTGATGATCTTCTTTTCAGCAGGAGTAATCCGCGATAAATCGAGTTCATAACCGAGCAAGCCGAAGGCAGCAGTGTTGAACCTTGTTTCAATCGATGTTTGCCGGAGCGTTTGCATGTTCGGGATGTTGCTGACATGAGCCCCCATCGTGCTTTGGGGATAAGCCATGGAAGTCCCGTATTGGATCTTGATCCGCTCATGTCCGTCTGTATTGTCTGATGTCCAAATCTGGGGCATATAATAAAGGATTCCCGCATCGAACCTGTTGCCGCCACTGGCACAGCCTTCAAATAGGATTTTGGGAAAAGCCTTTGTCAAGCGATTAAGGATATCATATAGACCAACTGTATATCGATGAAAGAAAGTACCTTGTTCTGCTTCTGGTAAGTAACTGGAATAGACATCCGAAAAGTTACGATTCATGTCCCACTTGCAATAAGTGATGTTTGCCTGATTAAATAGACCGGAAAGAGTCTGTAAGAGATAATCTCTCACTTCAGGATTGGTCAAATCTAGAATCAATTGGTTACGGCCCATGCTAGGCTTGTATTTCGGATGTTTGATCGCCCAATTTGGATGTAAACGGTAAAGGTCACTGTCGGGATTTACCATTTCCGGTTCAACCCAAATGCCAAAATCCAAACCGATCCGTTTGAGTTTCTTGACAAATCCGGAAAGGCCGGATGGAAGTTTGTTTTTGTTGACATACCAGTCGCCGAGAGCCTTTGTATCGTCGCTCCTATCGCCGAACCAGCCGTCGTCAAGGACGAACAACTCAACCCCGAGTTTTTGAGCCGATCTGGCAAGTCGCAACAATTTTCGTTCGTTGAACTCGAAAAACGTAGCTTCCCAGTTGTTAACCAAAACCGGACGTTCCTTGCCTTGCCAGTCCGGTTTGATTATATGTTTTTTTATCAGTTCATGCAAATTCTGCGAGAGCTTTGATAGACCATTTCCCGAATAAGTGATAATTGCTTCGGGAGTGACGAACTCCGTATTCGGCTTCAGCGTCCAGTAAAAATCGAAAGAGTTGATGCCCATCATTACTCTCAGAAGATTATGTGGTGATATTTCAGCTGTCGCCTCGAAATTGCCGCTATAGATCAAACCGAACCCATAGCATTTCCCGACAGTTTCATCTGTAGATGATTTTTTAATTGCGATAAATGGATTGTGATCGTTAGAGGAAACACCTTTCTTGGAATCGATTTTCAGGATACCCGGTCCCAGTTTGTGGACATTGATTTGTCTTTCGCGGATCCATGCACCGTCAAGGCTAATGAGTTCGTAATCATCATTGAGCATATCCAGTCCAAAGCTCAAGGCTTTTTCGATTGTTAGGTCTGCCGTTCCGACGTTGCGGATGACCGCCCTTCGCGTGATAACATCTAATCGAGGATAAACGGAATAATACAGGTCGACCTCGATTTTCGCAATCGGATCGGCTAAAGTTATTTTGAGATTATCTGGTTTGTCTTTATCATTTGCAAACGATTCAGGCATTTCCGGAAAGCTTTGCTTATTGGAAAGCACTTCATGGTTCTTGAAGTGCAAATCGACGAGCCTAGATCCATCCTGAAGCCGGAAATGGAGCATCGGATCACGATAATCTCCCTTGCCATAAGTGGATACTTCCAATAGAGCAAGATTGAGATTGAAGGTTCTGTCCTCTTGGTCATAAATCACTTGGTTTCCCACTTCGGTACCGAATTTTAATACTAAGGACGCAAGTGAATCAAGGTTGTCGAGTTTTGCGCCAAAATAAGCATGGCCAAGATGACCTGATGGATAGATATTGATTATGTATGAACTGTTGTCCGTTTGAAAATGGAAAAACTTCTGTTTTTCGTTGTACTCGATCATGAGTTTCCTCCAGTTTCAGATTCTTGACAAGGCGTCGCGGGCAAGCAAAGCGCAGGCTTGTGCTGGCGTATAGGCTGGCGAGATGATGTTGATTTTTGAGGACAGGCGATGTATCGCATTGGCATATAGCTCTTTATACAGTGTTTCTGCAGTGCCTAGACCACCGATTACCACCAAGTCACTTAGATCGAACTCAAGATTACGATAGACACCTTCGACCAATAATCTTACTTCTTCTGCCGCAACCGTCAAAATTTTGTATGCATGTTGGTTTTCGCGGCCGAATCCGGTTACGATCGGCGCCAACTTGGCAACCTCGGTACGGTTCAATTTTGAAAAATAATCAACCAGATCGGGGAAAGTAGTGATTTTGAGTTCAGTTTCAATTGCTTGGCTGAAGAGCGACCGCGGAAATCTTCCATCAAGAACTCTCGCATAATATTTCAGCGCCTGGAATCCAACGTCGTAAGCACTTCCGGCGTCGCCCTCAAGATAATGATAGCCGCCACAGCGCCATGTTTTGCCGTTGTTAATGCCAAAACATACTGATCCCGTTCCGAGTATCAATGCCATGCCTTGAAGTTCCCCATTGCCAGAGGCAAGCGCTCCGTAGACATCGTTCTTTGTCTCTATATATTTGCATTTCTCAAGAAAAGGTAGTTTGCTCAAGGCTTCTGCGTATTCACTTTCATCTTCATTGCCGGCAATGCCACCAATTCCAGCAAAAACGCCTTGGATGGTTCCGTGAAAACCAGAATCATTGTAAGCAGCATCAATGCTTTCCATCGAAGTCTGCAAATCAACTGTATCGATAGAACTGCTTCCCGAAAAGCCTTCGGCAATGATTTTGCCTTGATTGTCACAAATCACAAGGTGAGTCTTGGTTCCGCCGCCATCAATACCCAGAAAATATAACGGTTCATTCGGATTAGATCCTTTACTTTTCACGACTTATCCTCCTTTTTCTCAATAGAGCAAGATAATCCCTGAAAAACGGCCGTATGACAAACAAAGCTAATACAATAGCATAGGCCATCTGGATCAAAACGGACAACCAAATCAGCCAAGTGGGAGAATATGCAACACCTGCCAAGATGTTATCAAGCAGAACTCCGGATAGATACGCAGGAGAGAAAATCAGGAAATATTCGAACTTTGAAGGGATCAACCCGTTGCTGAGAAAAATCGGTCCCATACAAAATATGATGATATATACAACATAACTCAGAGAAAGAATCTTTTCGGATCGACTGATCAGCGCCAAGGCTAGACCGATGACTATGTGCACTCCAACACTGAGCAAATAGCCCAAAAAGAACAAACCGAGGGAAAAGTCTAGCTGGCGGACTGCCAACAAAACAATCGAAATCAACACGAACGGAATCATTTGTAATGTCAATGAAGTGCTCAATTTGGCGATGAAAATCTTCATGGGACTGCAACTTTCATCTTCACATGAAACCAATTGACCCGTCAAAAAATCCGAATGCAATGAAAAAGCGAATACAACAACAGGCATTATGAACACGATCACGTAAATGAGATTCGATGGATTGATTTGCTCAAAAAAGCCAATCGTTACCGCAAACAGGAATGAAATAACAAGAATCATGTGAACGATTCGGTATTCATAAAGACGTTTGAAATCATTTATTACAAGCCGTTTATAGTCATTCATTCAAATCAACTCCAGTCTCTCTCTTGAAAACTTCTTCGGTTATACCTGATGTGGTGTTAAGTGCAAGAATCTTTCTTTTACGCAGAATGTCATCCACCTCTCGAGACAAAGGGTGTTCCAACGGAAAACATTCATGTGCGGTTTGGTGATCATCGCCCTCATACAATACCCAAATCAAAGGCTTGCCGTACTCGTTTGTCAAATTTTCAGTTAAAACTGTTTTGAGCACTTTGCCTGACACCATAAAAGCGATCTTATCAACATGCGGTGCAAGACGTTCCAGACTGAAATCAGTTACAATAATTGTACATTCTTTCGGCTTGTACTTCAACAAGATATCGAAAAAACGGCGCTTTTGCCTATCATTTAGCCATTCCATTGCTTGGTCAATGAGAATCACATCGGGTTTCTTAGTCAACGCAACTAAGAGTGAAGCAAATACCAAGCTATCTTTTGTCATTTGATATACTCTCGTTCTAAGGTTATATTTGTCCATCAAACGTGTAAACGAGTTCAAAACCGCTTTGTTAGTCAAAAGCGGATTTTCCGCGAAGAGGATCTTGCTGAAGCTTCTCAATTTATTGCTTCGCGCATAGAAGTCTTCTGGACTGATGAGCGCAACACAGTTTTCACCCTCAAACAATTGTGTGCATGTTTTCTCGTGAAGACATTTTATCAAACTTGTTTTTCCGGATGCATGATTTCCGATAATTCCGATAACATCACCTTTATATAGTGAAAGCCCTCTTAGGTCAAACTTCTCAGCATTGACGCTGTCAGATGCGATAACATCGTTGGAATCAGGGAGAATCGAAGCCTTCATACTATTTGA
>JAFGQT010000016.1 GCA_016935515.1 Bacilli bacterium | reverse complement strand
TGGTATCAAGATTTAGATTACTTGACGCCGTTTGCTTCGGTTGATATGCCTGCGGCGAACATAACTGCATATGCTAAATGGACACCAAATGAAAGGACCATTACTTTCAATTCCAACGGAGGCAGTGCTGTCGCCACGATTACAAATGTTTATCGTACTACCATATCACAACCTGCCAATCCGACCCGCGAAGGTTACAGTTTCAAAGGCTGGTATGAAGACGAAGGGTTCACGATTCCATATCGTTTTGTCTTTATCGAAGATAGAGACGTGACTCTATATGCGAAATGGGAAATCAATCAATATAACTTTATCGCTTACAATGATCAGGCAGAGATGGAGTTTACAACGATCGCAGTCGGTGAGGAGCACATGCTGGCGCTGACAGGAAGTAGTCAAATATTTGCCTGGGGTGACAATGTTTATGGACAACTAGGAAATAATTCTACGACGTCTTCGTCCTTACCGATCGATATTACCAAGTATTTCCCGCTTGCAACTGGGGAAGGCATCATAGAGATATATGCGGGCAACGATTTTAGCGCTGCGTTGACTTCTGATGGACGCTTGTTCACTTGGGGTTACAATGGATACGGTCAATTAGGATTGGGAACTTACACTAACTACTACAGTACTCCACAAGACGTGACTGATATGCTGCTGTTGGCAGATGGCGAGACGATAGATCTCGTATTTGTCAGTCGATCGGCTATCCACGTTGTTACTTCTGATGGTAGAGTGCTTGGGTGGGGTTCATCAGACATGTCTGGTGCGTATGGAATCAGACGACGTCCATATGACATTACGCCGTATTTCAATTTCAATCCTGGAGAAACACTGGTTGAACTCTCTGGAGGATATCAGTTTATCATGGCAATTACATCTGATGATCGTATCTTCGGATGGGGATATGATGGTTACTCAGGGAGTTTTGCAAGCGGGGATTATTATTATGCCTCTGCACCTGTGGATTTCACTTCATCGTTTGCATCGATTCTGGAGCCGGGAGAGAGTATTTCCGATCTTGAAGGCGCGGACAAGGTGATGTTTGCCTTGACGACAAGTGGAAGACTTCTCGGTTGGGGCTATAACCAATACGGAGAATTGCTGGATGGAACGACGACTAAACGCAGTTACCCAATCGACATGACCCCAAGCCTCTCGCTTGATGCGTTAGAATACATCGATCACATTTCGGCAGGATGGTATCATGTCTCATTGTTGACCAGTGAAGGTCGAATGTTGACATGGGGCAGAAACAATTTTTATCAACTGGGCACGATGACGACGACCGATTCGATGGTTCCTGTTGACGTAACAGCTAATATGGGGGTTTCTGATGGCGATGGAATCAGACAAGTCGTAAACACCAACTACTCGAGTTTTGTTGTGACGCATAATGATCATTTGATTCGATTCGGCAATAATCAAGTTGGCATTCTTGGTGATGGTACGACAACAACTCGTTCCATACCTGCTCAGATGTCGCTTGTGACCTGGAAATGTTATGAGCTCTATCGACTGGAGTTCGCTGATGTTTTGCCAACTATCACTGATCCGGGAAAATATGAGAATACCTTCGATGGTTGGTTTGAAAATACCGGGCTGACAACGCCGTTCACGACGACAAACATGCCGGCTGCCGATTTTGCGATATACGCCAAATGGATTCCCAACCAGTATTCGATCAGTTTCGAGACTAATGGCGGAAATGCAATAACAGCTATCACACTTGACTACGATTCAACGATCAATCTGCCAGCAGATCCAACCAAACAAGGCTATACCTTTGCCGGCTGGTTCACCGATGCCGCGCTTTCAACTCCATTCACGCTTCCCTTGATGCCGGAATACGACTTCACTTTATATGCCGGATGGACGATCAATGTCTACAATATCACTTACTATTATGACCTAGAGCCGATTCAATATATCCAAGTATCCAATGGTGGGTTACATACGATCGCATTGACTGCCAATGGCCAGGTTTTCACTTGGGGATGGAATTATTATGGTCAACTAGGCGATGGAACAACTTCCAGCAAGCAAATACCTGTTGATATAACTGCCAACTTCTATTTGAACGAAGGCGAAAAGATCATCAATGTCTATGCATTGTATACTCACTCCGTAGCACTTACCGATTCTGGAAGGGTCTTCACTTGGGGTTATAATACCCAAGGGCAATTAGGCGATGGAACGACAACAAACAGGTCGCTGCCTGTCGACATCACGGCAAACTTCAATTTTGATTCGAGTGAGACTGCTGTATCGATCTACAGGGCCAATCAATCGGTGTTCGTGTTGACATCACTAAACAAGATATTCGCTTTTGGGTCCAACAGCGACGGAGTTCTTGGATATGGTGATTCAATCAATCATGTGCTTCCAGTCGAGATTACTGGCAAATTCAATCTTGGTACTGGCGAGACCATTACGATGATCTCAGGTGGCCTACGTCATGTCATGGCCATTTCTAGTACTGGTAGAGTCTTTGCGTGGGGCTATAACAGTGGTAACCAATTTGTGTTTGCGAGTACAACACCATCGGGTTCGCTGGTGCCATTGGATATCACTAACAACCTGAATTTGGCCAGCGGTGAGACAATTACTTTCATTGCCGCTGGAAACGGGCAGAATTACGCTTTGACTTCATTGGGTAAACTTCTGGCGTGGGGTTATGGTAAACTTGGTGATGGAACGACAAATTACAGCGCCACACCGATTAATCTAATGGATTACATCACGTTGAATCCTGAGGAGTCGATTATCAAGATTCAAGCAGGAAATGCGTATGTGCTAGCACTTTCTACAGATGCAAGACTGTTTTCGTGGGGAAACAACAGTGCCGGACAACTCGGTGATGGTACAACGACCGAAAGGTTGTTACCGGTTGATGTCACCAATAATTTCACTTTCGAAGTCGGCGAAAACCTCTCAACACTATTTACAGGATACACAGCTAGCAGCAGTTTCGTTCTGAGCAATATTGGTGGGCTATACAGTTTCGGTTTGAATAATTATGGTTTGCTTGGCGACAACACGACCACCAACCGCTCGGTTCCAACCGAGATCAACCATATAGCCTTCAGTTATTTGATTACAAAGCAGTTCGATTATCAAGAAGCAATCGTTCATATTGCCGATCCTGAGAAAACGGGTTATACATTTGCAGGATGGTATACCGACACTGCTCTGACTCAGGCGTTCACCTTGACGAACATGCCGAGCAGCCATGTGAAACTTTACGCTAAATGGCAATAGTTGTCTAAGACGTTCAATAATTAAAGCGGATTGATTCCTTGATGGAATCTCCGCTTTTTCTTTCGGTTTCCAATATGTCTAGCAATAGATTCAGTTTAGTGATTTCTGGTTCACTTATTGAATGTTTTGTTGGAAGTGATAGAATTTAGTTGAGCGAAGCAATGGGGTGAGAATATGAAGACAAGATTCAAACTGTTGCGATTCATGAAAGTGCATATCTGCTCGTGACGTCGGTCGCATTGTTTGTTGGCGTCTCATTGATCAGAAAAGACATTGAACTTCAACAAATTAACCCATCCGGCATTCAGGGTTTTGGCATGGCCCAAAAAGCAGTTGGGCAAAAATCGATGACCGAATTTAAGGAGACTGAGAGATGAAGAAAACAATCGTCGTGACCGGAGGAACATCCGGAATTGGACTTGCCTTGTCAAAACAACTGCTTAAAGCAGGCCATCATGTAATCTGTGTTGGCAGCCGCCCAGAGAGCGTTCAAAGGGCAAAAAGTGAACTGACGGAGCTATATCCTCACACATCTATGCTGGTTGTGGCTGCCGATTTGTCCCGACAAAGAGAAGTCAACTTTTTGGCTGAATCAATCAAAGGTTATCTAAAAGAGCAATCTATCGACAAAATCGACGTTCTGATCAACAATGCAGGAGCCGTAAGGGGCAAGTTCACCCTGACCGAGGATAATGTCGAATACCAGTTTGCGACAAACCACTTGGCAGGTCTGTTGCTTGCTTATAGACTGTTGCCAATGCTTATGGGCGGAATGATTTTGTTTACCGGCTCATACTCGCATTACCGGGCAAAGATCAAATGGAAAGATATCATGCATCGAAAATGCTACTACATCTTGGCGGCTTACCGCCAGACTAAATTGGCGAATGTGATGAGCGCAAAGATGCTTAACGAACTGCTCACTCCCTTGCATATCAGAAGTTACGTTGTTGATCCGGGACTTGTGAACACCGATATTGCGATGAAACACGTTTCCTGGCTGATTCGACTGGTATGGCATTTTCATCGTCGTCAAGGCACCACGACGGCAGTTCCCGTAAAAACGTTCATGTATTTGATTGAGCAAAGACCCCAAGCCGGATTGTATTTTCGCGATTCCATACCAATCAGATACAATAGATTGGTCGATAGGATAGAGGAAGTGAGTAAGCTGCTTGAGTTGAGCGAGGATCTATTGAAAGTTGACTTCCGCCAGCAGGTTGAGAATTTGATGAATGAAAACTGATTAAATCTATAGGTATTTTCATAATTAGCTCTACAAATACCAGATAGTATGTGGTAAAATGGCTGTTGAAATGCATTTATGGAGGAATTGACACATGCCACAGGTTTTTGGACCGGAACACATCATTTACCTATTGATTTCGATTGCACTGATGATTGGCGCAACTTATTGGATCAGAAGAAATGTCCACACTGAAAAAGGAATGATAAACACCATCAAGATAATCGGTTTGATGTTGCTGGTGGCTATACTTTGGAATCGTACGAGCATCGCTTTGTTAAGAGATGGATTCAGATCGTTTCTACCGGGTACCTTCTGTGGTGCTAGCAGCTTGGCTTTGGCTCTGTCGGTGTTGGTTGCCAAGAAGAATAGTCCAATCTTTCATTCAGTCGCATATACCGGGCTTCTTGGAAGCATTTTAACACTTGTATATCCCGACTTTATCGGCCAGGATCAGTCATTTTTTTATCCCATGACGATATCGGGATTGGTCCATCATACGGTAATGTTCTACCTGATCATTGTAATGCTGATGACGGGATATTTGAAACCAGAGTTAAAGAAATGGCATTTGTTGCCACTAGGGCTAAGCATTTATATGGTTTATGGGCTATTTCTCATTACCGTCGTTGGCTATGGGGACGCGATGTATATCTTCCATCCAATTCTCGAAGGTACGATCCTTGATTGGGACGTTATGGGGGTATTGTTTCTTGCCTTGCACGCGATATTCCTGATTGTTTGGGAATTCACGATGAAAAATAGGCTGATTACAAAGAAAGCATAAACATAACTTGATTTTTTTTAGGCCCGATGAACCGGGCCTTTTTAGTGCTTACAACAAAAATCATCTCATTGGCATTATTGGCATTTTTCTGGTATAATTCACCCGAAAGGAAGATACGCCATGAAGAAATTGGATTTAAATTTGACAATATATCAACTGGTCAACCTATATCCTGAGTTCAAGGAACAACTGACAGAGATTGGATTCAGCGAAATCGCGAAACCGGGAATGCTAAATACCGTCGGTAGATTCATCAAACTGAGACAGGGCTGTTCCTTGCGAAAGCTGAATTATGAAGAAGTAATCGACAAGTTGAGGTCTTTAGGCTATACGATTGAGGAGGAAAAGGAATGAGTGAATTCATTAACAATTCCCAAGAACGCCAAGAGTTATTGAAAAAAATCATTAAGAGCTTACATGCAGGTGCAGATCTGGAGATGGCAAGAGCAGAGTTCAAAAAGCATTTTCAGGAAGTATCCACCGAAGAGATTACCGCAATGGAACAGAGCCTTATCAAGGAAGGCATGCCGATAGAGGAAGTTCAGAATCTTTGCGACGTTCATGCGGCTGTTTTTGAAGGCTCAATCAGTGATATCCATCCGACCAAGGATCGAACCGGAATTCCCGGACATCCTGTCCAAGTATTCAAGGAAGAAAATCGGAAATTGGAGAAGTTGATTGCAGACGAGATTGAAAAATATCTCGATCAGGAAGGGCCAACTGCAATCTTGATGCTAAGGGTTGGATATGATCGGCTTTTTGAGATTGACCGACACTATGCCAGAAAAGAATATCTCTTCTTCCCAAATCTGGAAAAAAACGGAATCGACGGTCCGCCCAAAGTAATGTGGGGAGTCGATGACGAGATCCGTGCAGAAATCAAAGAAATTCAGAAAGAACTTGGCAGCGTCGAAGCCGATATCTTCGCCACAAAGTCTAAAATCAAAGAAAACCTCCGAAAAATCAAGGACATGATCACCAAAGAAGAGAACATACTGTTACCGATGCTTTCAGAAACGATGTCTTTCTATGATTGGATTCTTGTTGACAGTGCAGCTCCGGAAATAGGTTATTTCCTCGGTGCGCCGAACGTATCATGGAAAAAAGAAGAAGCAGATAAGCAAGCGACCGAGGTAGAAGAAACTGCCGGACTTGTTAAATTTGACGCCGGAAGTTTGACTCCAGACCAAGTCAATGCAATGTTGAACACCTTGCCGCTCGATTTGACTTTCGTCGATCACGAGGGGAAGGTGAAGTACTTCACTAGAGGAAAAGAACGAATCTTTGACCGACCCATCACGATTATCGACCGTCATGTGACCATGTGCCATCCTCCTCAGAGTGTCCATGTTGTAAAGAAGATAATCGACAGCTTTATATCGGGTGAGAAGGATCATGAAGATTTCTGGATTCGAATGAAGGACATGTTTGTCTACATCAGATATTTTGCGGTTAGGGGAAAGAACAACGAATATCTTGGGACACTTGAAGTTACTCAAAACATCAAGCCTATAACGGAACTTGAAGGCGAAAAACGCCTTGTCTCAGATTGATGAACAATAAATACTTAGGTCGTGCTAACAGCGCGACTTTTTTTGACTTCATTATTCTGGCTCGATATACAAATTTTTCTCAAATAGTGATAGAATAGAATCTGAAAAAGTTATCGGTCAAATGAGTGGAGGGAAATCGATGAAAGAAGCCCTACTATATGACAAACTGCTTGACGGAAGTGTAAGATGTAATCTTTGTCATCACAGATGCATAATCCAACCAGATAAAAGAGGGATCTGTAGAGTAAGGGAAAATCGCCATAATCGGCTATATGCATTGAATTATGGCAAGACGATCGCAGCTGCGATCGACCCGATAGAGAAGAAACCTCTGTATCATTTTTTGCCGGGGACAAAAGTATATTCATTTGCGACTGTCGGCTGTAATTTTCGCTGTTCCTGGTGCCAAAACTGGGAAATATCCCAGAATCCCGAGCGAGATCAAGGAGTGATGGGAATAGATATCACTCCAGAAGAGCACGTTGCTAGGGCGCTTGAAAACGATTGTCCATCAATCGCTTATACCTATTCCGAACCGACGATTTTTCTTGAGTATGCGCTCGATACGATGAAACTAGCACGTGCTGCAGGTTTAAAGAATGTCTGGGTCACAAACGGATTCATGACCCCGGAGGCCCTTGACTTGATCCTCCCCTATCTCGACGCTGCAAACGTTGACTACAAAGGACCAGACAATGATGTATATGTCCGTTATTGTGGAGGCAGGGCAGAACCCGTTGTAGAAAATATGAAAAGAATGCAATATGGAGGAGTACATCTTGAGGTTACGACTTTGGTAATACCGGGAGTTAATGATGAGCCCGATCAGTTGAAAAGACTCGTTGGAACTTTGGTAACGGAACTCGGAACTGCGTTACCATGGCATATTTCTCGTTTCTTTTCTGCTTGGAAAATGGCGAATGTCCCGGTAACACCTTACTCCACGCTTGAGCTTGCCAGAAAAATCGGAGCTGATGCCGGACTTAAGACCATTCACATCGGCAATGTATGAGTCGTGGAAAGGGGTGAGATAGCATGCCAATCATCGGCGCTTTCGTTGTTCCGCATCCGCCACTGATCATACCTGAGATCGGACGAAGCGAAGAGAAGAAGATATCAAATACTGTAAGTAGTTATAAGGAAGTGGCTTCCAGAATAAAAACACTTGAACCAGATACTCTGATAATAGCCTCTCCACACTCGATCATGTATGCAGACTACATCCATATATCACCAGGGGCGCATGCGGAGGGTGATTTTGGACAATTCGGAGCTCCAAAAATCAAGGCCTCCGTCGACTATGATCCACAGTTAATAGAGAAAATCAGTGATAAAGCAGGCCTTGAAGGCATTCGTGCAGGAACTTTGGGAGCACGCAAGCCAAATCTTGATCATGGAACGATGGTTCCTTTGTACTTCATCAATCAGGTAATGTCAAAGTACAAGATCGTCAGAATTGGAATTTCCGGCTTGTCATATCTAGACCATTATCGCATGGGAATCGCAATGGCCAAGTCAACCGACGAACTGAATCGGCGAGTTGTGTTTGTGGCTAGCGGTGATCTTTCGCACAAGTTGAAAGCTGATGGGCCATATGGATTTGCGCCGGAAGGACCTGATTTCGACGCAATGATCACAAATGTATTGAAGAGCGGAAATTTCGCTGACATGCTTAGATTTGACGAATCATTTTGCGAAAAAGCTGCAGAATGTGGTTTGCGATCTTTCATTATGATGGCAGGAGCTCTGGACGGCCTTTCTGTGAAGCCAGAATTGCTTTCGTATGAAGGACCTTTTGGCGTTGGTTACGCAGTTGCGGCTTATACCGTATTAGGTGAAGATCCTGAGAGACTCTTTTTGAAACAATACCTTGAACAAGACAATATAGAACTTGAGAAGTATAGGTCAAACGAAGATCCTTACGTAGAGCTAGCTCGGTCGTCACTGGAGTACTACCTGATCAATAATAAGCGGATGCGACTGCCAGTCGACATTGACAAGGAACTGTTGTCAGAACAATCTGGCGTCTTCGTCTCACTCAAACTTGATGGAAGGCTCAGAGGTTGCATTGGAACGATTGAGCCTTCCACAGAAAACATTGCCAAGGAGATAATCCAGAACGCAATCAGCGCTGGAACAAGGGATCCGAGATTCGAACCGGTTACCTTGAAAGAGATGAAGCGACTCGTATACAGTGTTGACGTATTAAAACCCGCAGAGCCAATAAGAACACTGAGTGAACTTGATCCTCTGCGCTACGGAGTAATTGTTTCGAACGGAGACAGACAAGGTTTGTTGTTACCGAATCTGGAAGGAATCAACACGCCAGAAGAGCAAGTCAAAATAGCGCTCAGAAAAGCTGGAATACCGGAGACGAGCAATTATCAAATGGAAAGGTTCGAAGTAATTAGGCACCATTAACCGCCATGATTCTCATACTCTGATATATGCTCAGGCACTGCATGTGCCTGAGCTTGTTTTCTATTTCTAAGAAGTGAACTAAATGCTTGCCAAGAAAGCCGATCCATAATACAATTGTCCTATGCGGAGGTAAGGAAGATGTCACATCAAGACCGACTGGAAAACATGAATGTCAAAAAATTACTGATCCATCTGTCGATTCCGGCAACAGTCGGGATGGCTGTCAATGCCCTGTATAATTTTGTCGACACATTGTTTGTGGCAAAAGGTGTGGGCGAGATCGCCATCGGTGGTCTGGCTTTGGTCTTTCCAATCCAGATGATTGTTATGGCAGTAGGATTGATGATCGGCATGGGTAGCGCTTCGGTGTTTTCTCGCGCCTTTGGCCGGAAAGATCCGGTGATGATGGAAAAAGCTGTCAACAGTGCTTTAAGAATCAACCTTATCGGAGCGATTCTGTTGACGATCGGCGGTTTCATCTTCTTGGATGAACTGCTGGTGTTCTTTGGCGCAACCGCTTCGAACATCGGTTATGCTAAAGATTACATGTCCGTCATCTTGATCGGGTTGACTCCGCTGTCCTTTTCGATGGTCCTTAACAATTTGACCAGAGCTGAAGGGAGAGCCAAGATCGCAATGATTTCAATGATGATCGGAACCGGTCTCAACATCATTTTGGATCCGATTTTTATATTTGATTTTGGCTTTGGTCTTGGCGTCCAAGGTGCTGCTATTGCCACAGTCATTTCACAGATAGTCGCGTTCATATATATATTTAGCCGGGCATTTTCACACAAATCAGCGATGAAGATAAATCTGAAGCGATTTTTGGAACCCGATCCAAAAACAGCCGTCGATATCATGGTGATTGGCCTTCCGTCATTCCTTCGCAATGCCATAGGCGCGTTTCTTGCGATTATTATTTACAATCTCATAAACAAATATTCTGTTGGTGATCCGGCAATCTACATATCAGTATATGGTGTCATCAACCGAGTCATAACATTTGTATTTCTGCCGGGATTCGGCTTGGTTCAGGGACTGGCGCCAATAGTAGGTTTCAACTATGGCGCAAGAAACTATAGGCGTTTGAAGGAAGTCATCATCTATGCGACCAAGATCATCACCATCTATTTCATATTTGGATTTCTTTTTGTCCAGCTGTTCGCTGAAGGAATATTCACAATCTTTTCGGAGACAGGGAATGCCGATTTCATCTCGATTGGGACTAGCGCGTTCCGAGTTATCGCTTTGGGGTTTGTGCTCGTCGGCTTTCAAGTGGTTGTCAGCACCGTCTACCAAAGCGTTGGTTTTCCGGTTCGCGCAACGATTGTCGCCTTGTCGAGACAAGTCGTTTTCTTCATTCCGCTTGCTTACATTCTTTCATCTGTTCTTGGACTCAGCGGTATCTGGATTTCCTTTGCCGCTTCAGACATACTAGCCGGTTTGATTGGCCTTCTCCTCTTGATTTTCGAACTTAGATCGATTCATCGGCGCATGGAAATCATTGAATCAGAGAAACTGGCCGTCTAAGATGCCTCCTAGAAATTCAACTTCTGATGATGGGCAGAAAATTACTACAGTTTACAAATTGAAGACCATTTTTGATCCATGCGTTGTTTAGACGAACATAAACCAAAATGATTCCAACAAAAAAACCCATTCACGAATGGGTTTCTTTTTTCGTTTCGATCAATCTGACCTTCTGCGCCGATAGAAAATCGGTGATTTTCCGTCTTGGTTTTTGAACCAACGCGAGAAAGTCTGAGGTGAATCAAAATGCATTTTATAGGTGATCTCTTTCACTGTCATATGTGAATATAACAACAGATTCTTCGCCCGATTGTATTTCAAGTGGTTGAAGTATTTCATCGGCGTCATGTTGTAGTATGACTTGAAAACATGGATGAGATTCCATTTGGAAAACGACGAGAAGTCAGTCAAATCGTCCAAAGTTAAATTTTGATCGACGTGTTCGCTCATGTAACGCACAAGATTGTCTAACTCCTTAGCATATGGATGCGAGTTCTCTGCTTTTCCCAAACGGTAATCTCTGAGCACTGCGCTCAGAAGTTCAAGAAGCAACCCTTGTAGCATATACCCTGAGAATGGCAGCTTATGTTCGTACTCATCGATAAGTCTGAAAAGTAAATCGCGAATTATGAAAGGCTCCTTGAGTTTAAATACGTAAGGAAGGTCAATTTTGTTGGCCTTGAAGAAGTCTTCGCGAAACCAAGTTCTCTCCTTTGGGGTCATCTCATCCTTGCGGAAAAGCGATACGCGAACTTCATCGCTATTCTCCTCGACGAAGAAGTCGAAATGGACATGCGGCTGTTCGCAGTCTTCTCCGGCCCATTCGATTTTGTGGAGCACGTCCGGTCGTAAAAAGACGCAGTCGTTTTCTTCGGCGATGTAGACTTCGTTGTCGATCGTGAATTTCATCTTCCCTTTTTCGATGAAGATGATTTCGTGATCCCAGATGTGACGTTCGATGAAATATTCGCGGATGAACGTGTGGTGCATCGCGAAACGGACATATGGGCGCAAAGTTTTATCCAATTTGACCACTCCTTAATTAATTAGCTAATTTACTTCAAGTTCGTCGATGGTGTAGAAAGGCTTGAAAGGTTTTGAAGGCAATGTTTGGTACCAGTA
>JAFGQT010000119.1 GCA_016935515.1 Bacilli bacterium | reverse complement strand
GCTCTTGGCGGCGACGGTCCGTTTTCTCCTGAAAGGGCAGGTACATTGCCGACATATCCGCTCGTTGATTTATGTTTTTCGGGAAAGTACACCAAAGACCAGGTCAAGAAAATGCTCGTCGGTCACGGAGGGCTTGTATCTTATTTGGGCACTGCAAACGGAATCGAAATTGACAAACGAATCAAGGCAGGAGACAAGGAAGCAGCTTTTTACTTCCATGCCATGGCTTATAATGTTGTCAAGGAGATCGGGAGTCTATACTTTGCCGCTCAAGGAAAAGTGGACGGCATACTGATTACTGGCGGCCTCGCCAATAATGACATCTTTGTCAACCATCTCAAGGACTACATCAGTCCGATCAAGCAATTGTACGTCTACCCTGGGGAAGACGAAATGCGGGCGCTGGCTGAAGGTGCGCTGCGCGTCTTGAAACAGGAAGAGAAACTTCAAGCTTATGTATGATAAAGCCTCTATGAGGCTTTTTCTTTACCGGCAGATGATAGTCCGAAAATCAATAATCGACAATTTTTCTGGCACTCAAGTATTGACAGTGCTAGAAAACGTGCTATAATATATTTAGCACTTGAATAACGCGAGTGCTAAACATCAAGATATAAGGAGTGAGGAATATGTTGAAACCATTACATGACAACGTCGTTCTCAAAAAAGAGAAAGTCGAGAAGAAAACTTCGAGCGGGATCATCCTGACCGGAGACATTAAGGAACAACCAAGCTTCGCGTCTGTTGTTGCCGTTGGCGAAGGGAGCATTGTCGATGGGAAGTTGATGCCGCTAAGCGTCAAGGTCGACGACAAAGTGGTCTACAAGAAGTATTCGGCTACCGAGTTCAAAATCGAAGACGAGGAATATCTGATCATCGCTGAAAAAGATATCCTTGCCATTCTGGAGTAGAGGTGAGAGTTTATGAGTAAGGAAATACGTTATTCCAAAGACGCACGCGTGTCGATGTTGAAAGGCGTGGACATCCTCGCCGATGCAGTCAAGGTAACATTGGGGCCAAAAGGCCGCAATGTAGTGCTTGACAAAGGCTATGGGTCGCCAATGATCACTAACGATGGCGTCACAATCGCCAAAGAGATCGAACTCAAGGATGCTTTCGAGAACATGGGTGCAAAACTTGTTTACGAAGCCGCAAACAAGACCAATGATGTTGCCGGTGACGGTACGACGACCGCAACCGTTCTCACCCAATCGATGATCCATAAGGGTATCGAACACGTCGAGAAGGGCACGAACCCGGTATTGATGCGTGAAGGAATGGAAAAAGCTGCTAAAGAAGTGGCCAAGAAGCTCTTAGAAAAATCACATAAGATCGAAACTGATGAAGATGTCGCCAGCGTTGCCACTGTTTCGTCGGGCTCAGAAGAGATTGGAGACATTATCGCAAAGGCTATGGCTAAAGTTGGGCGAAACGGTGTAATCAGCGTCGATGAGTCAAAAGGCTTCGATACGTATCTTGAAGTCGTCGAAGGCATGCAGTACGACAAAGGCTATATCTCGCCATACATGGTTACTGATCGCGAAAAGATGGAAGTTTCCATGGAAAACGCTCAGGTGCTCGTGACTGACCAGAAAATCACTACTATCAAGGATATTCTTCCTTTGCTTGAGCAGATTGTTCAGGCCAGCAAACCACTATTGATAATTGCCGATGACATCGAGAATGAAGTCCTTTCAACGCTCATCGTCAACAAACTAAGAGGAACATTCAACGTTGTCGCAACCAAAGCTCCAGGATTCGGCGACAACCAAAAAGAGATGCTGACGGATATTGCCACATTGACTGGAGCCCGCTTCATCGCAAAGGATCTAAATCAAGAAATCAAAGATGCCAAAATCGAGGATCTTGGTGTTGCAAAGAAGATTATCGTTGCCAAAGATACGACGACAATCATCGACGGCACAGGCGAGAAGCAAAAGATCGAAGCTCGAGTTGCGGAGATCCGCAAGCATATTGAGCAGTCTACTTCCGAATATGACAAGAAACGCCTTAATGAAAGATTGGCAAAGCTTACCAGCGGTGTCGCAATCGTCAAGGTTGGCGCAACCACAGAAACTGAACTGAAAGAGAAGAAACTGAAAATTGAAGACGCACTCAACGCGACGAAGGCCGCTGTTGAGGAGGGAATCGTCATCGGCGGTGGAGCCGCTTTGGTAGAAATCTACAATGAGATCAAGCAATCATTGAAGTCTGACATTGTTGACCAACAAAAAGGCATCAACGTCGTAGTCGAATCGTTGCTTGCGCCTATCTTTCAAATTGCTGAAAACTCAGGGTTTGACGCTCTTGAAATCGTTGAAGAACAAAAGAAAGCCAAGAAGAACATCGGCTTTGACGCCAAAAACGGCAAATGGGTCGATATGTTCAAAGCAGGCATCGTCGATCCAGCCAAGGTTACTCGCAGCGCAATTTTGAATGCCGCATCAATTTCATCACTCTTCATCACAACTGAAGTTGGCGTGGCGGAAATCAAGGAAGAAAAACCGGCGATGCCATCACCCGAAATGTATTGATTTCATCAACCTTTAAAAGACGCACCGATCGGTAGCGTCTTTTTTGATGAAATCCGACCTTGTCATAATCTGAGCCAACTGATATACTTATTGAAGATGGCGAGGTGTTACAGTGCTAAAACTGATTATGTTCGATCTCGATGGGACCTTGTTACCGTTAGATGAGACAAAATTCATGCAGTTGTATTTCTCCGGATTAAAAGCGATGTTCCAAAGCCGCGGTCTGTCAGCTGACATGTTGGAAGAAAGCATTTGGGTAGGAACTAAGGCGATGGTTCAAAACGATGGCTCAATGACAAATGAAGATCGTTTTTGGAAGACCTTTGAAGGCCACGGATATGGTTATCGGAAAGACTATGACGATGTGTTTCTTGACTTCTATCGTAATCATTTCGAGATAGTGCGGCAGTCCACAATCCTGAATCCGGCATTTTCCCAAATGGTTAAGGAATTGAAGCAAAAAGGTTATCGCGTCGTTTTGGCAACCAATCCGGTGTTCCCGGAGGTTGCGACAAGGCAGCGAGTCGCTTGGGCCGGACTCGACTGGAGTGATTTTGAAATCGTCACAACGTTTGAAAACAGTTGCTATGCCAAGCCAGGACTCGACTACTACAACTCGCTGATCGATAGCCTGGGCGTCAAACCGGAAGAATGTCTCATGGTTGGCAATGATGCCGAGGAAGACATGATTGCTGGAAAATTGGGTTGCCGGACATTCCTTCTAGTTGATTGTCTCAAAAATCCGCG
>JAFGQT010000118.1 GCA_016935515.1 Bacilli bacterium | reverse complement strand
TCTTTCTTAGCACTCACAAGATTATGAAGATAAGTTGTGAGTACTCCGTTCTTGATCAATTCCTTGTATTTTGTCGCTACGCCTTCGTCGTCAAACGATCGGCTTTGACTACTTTTCTTCATGAACGGGTCGTCAACGATGGTTACCTTGTCAGAACCGACTACTGTGTTGAGTTTTCCTTTGAGTAAGGACATGTTTTTGTGAACGTTATCGGCTGAGAAGATGCCCTGGAACACGTATAGCAATGTCGCTAGCGCGCTTCGGTCGAATACAAGTTCGTATTCGCTTGTTTTCACTGGCTTCGCGCCTAGCGACAATAAAGCGTCTTTCACGATCGAATCCGCAAGTTTATCGACTTCAAAATCCGCAAAGTCATTGCTTATCAACAAATCGAAATTAGTTCTTTGGTCCTTATCATCCTTGACTATGACCTGCCCACCGAACATGGCACTATTGACGGCATCCTGAAGTTTGAGTCCCAAAGTGTTTTGCAAAGTCACTTTTCGACTTGATTCGGAATACATCGTCTCGACGATTTTGACTCTTTCATCGTATTCATGCACTTTCTTGTCCAGAGCTTTTGCCAGTTCGATCTTATTTTTGACGTCTTCTTTTTCTAACTTTGGATTATAAAGATCGTCAAGTTTCGCATATTCTTTGTCTCCCGGATAGATGATCGCCTCGTCAAGAGAGTCAATCGCTTTTGCGTTTTCCAGAAGTTTCTCGATGATGTCATCGACATTGGCTTCGCCCATTATTTCGGTAACGTGCGTGGCCATCTTGTTGTTGTATACGGCCTTGATTGTCAATGTGGAAGAATCCGCGATCTCATATTTTTCCAATTCGCCATCGAAGATCTCGATGCTCAAATCATGTTTGTCCACCAAGAAGATTTGTACGTCGCTGAAACCTTTGGCGAGCGCCTTTTTGAAAAGTCTGTCGATATTCATCTTAGTTCGCCCCTTTCTTTCCGCCGACGGTGATCGAAGCTACGCGCAACGTCGGTTGTCCGACGTCTGCAGGTATCGATCCCGATACGGATCCGCACATGCCACGAGCACGATCGAGATTGTTTCCGACCATGTCGATTTTATGCAAGATCTCAGCGCCATTGCCTACCAAGGAGGCTCCGCGAACTGGTTCGGCTATTTTACCGTTTCTGATGATATAGCCTTCAGACACCGCAAAGTTGAAGTCACCGGTTCCTGGATTAACTGAACCGCCGCCCATTTTGGCTGCATATAGTCCATATTCGGTGGCAGCGATGATCTCGTCGAAAGTAGATTCGCCGTTGTCAATGTAGGTGTTGCTCATACGTGATGTCGGTGCGTATTTGTATGATTCTCTTCTCGAGGAACCTGTTGGTTTGTGATCCATGCGTCTACTATTCAGTTGATCGACCATGTATGACTTAAGGATCCCTTTGTCGATCAAGACACGACGTTGTTGCGGATAACCTTCGTCATCGAAGTTGGCAGATCCCCAACCGTTTTCGATAGTGCCATCATCAATGGCAGTAACGATCGGATTCGCGACTTGGGTATTGAGCTTTCCGCAAAAGACGGAAGCGTTTTTAGCTACCGACGTAGCTTCAAGGCTGTGCCCGCAAGCTTCATGGAAGATTACGCCGCCAAACTTATTGTTGATGATGACGGGCATGATCCCGCTTGGAGCTTCTTCTGCCAGAAGCATTGTCTTGGCAGTTCTTGCGGCGTCTTTAGCGATCGCTTCGATGTCGATATCTTCATAGAAATATTCATAACCCTTGCCAGTTCCGGGACCTTCGCCTCCGGTTTGCATTACTTCATCTTTTTCCGCTATCGCATTGATGTACATTCTTACGCGAACGCGCTTCTCCGTGACGAATCTGCCTTCGGAATTGGCGATAAGAACTTCCTGAACCGAGTCTCCTAGGGAAATCACTACTTGCTTAATCAACTCGTCATAATCGTCCGCGGCTTTGTGAGCCTTTTTCATCAATTCAACTTTTTCGGCTTGTTTGACTTCGCGCGGATCGATTCTGACTTGATGACGCGAACCGACCTCAAGTTCCATCAATGGTTTGCGTGCGGTATTGTCTCCGGAAAATGACTTGGCGAGGTTCTCTGCCAAGCGGATCAACGAGTTGGGATTCAAATCATTGGTATACCCGTAGACGCTTTGAAGTTTTAACGCAAGCCTGATTCCCACACCGGTGATTCCCGAGCTGGTAGCTTTTTCGATCCTGCCGCTCACCATTTGCAGGCTTGAACTTTGTTTTTCCTCGACGAACACTTCCGCAAAATCCGCTCCGGTGTTCATTCCGGTATCAAGTATTTTTTCAATGAGTTCTTTTGTCAACAACACTTTATTTTTCTCCTTCATGGATATTGTATAATTTCGCATATTTCTCTTTTAGATATCTTACGTAATGATGGGGGTTGAATTCCTCTCCGGTAACTTCGACAAGCAAATCGCGTGGTGATTTGCTTGAGCCGTATTGATGGATCTTTTCTCCAAGCCAATCGTTGATGATCTTGATGTTGTTATCGCGAATGGCTTTCTCAACGTCGATCTCTTTCTTCATAGCATAATAGATCTGGGCGGAGTAGGCACTACCCAAGGCGTATGTCGGAAAGTATCCGAACATTCCACCGCTCCAATGAACGTCTTGCAAGACGCCTTCACTATCGTTTTTCGGCCTTATACCGAGATATTCCACCATTTTATCATTCCAGATTTCCGGTAGATTATCAACATTAGCTTCGCCCGTCATCAACATTCTTTCGATCTCATAACGAATCATGATGTGAAGCGGATATGTCAGTTCATCGGCTTCGAC
>JAFGQT010000117.1 GCA_016935515.1 Bacilli bacterium | reverse complement strand
GACAAGGCCGAAGATGAATACTTGAGACAACGCAAAGACGATATCGTCGATGTCAAGGAACGTTTGCTTGGCGCTATCAAGAAAACCCAGGAATCAATCAACATCACCGAGGAAAGAGTAATCGTCGTCTCGGAAAGGATCTATCCATCGGACATCATGCGACTGTTGAAATATGGAGTGCTAGGTTTCGTCTCGAAGTATGGTTCGGTATATTCGCATAGCGCAATTTTGGCGCGCAGTCTCAACATACCTTATATTTGTCAGGCTGAAACCAACTATGAGTTGATCCGTGAAGGTGAAATTCTCGTGCTCGACGGTAAATCCGGGGAAGTGTTTATCGACCCCGATCCGAAAATGATCGAAATCTTCACGGAATTGGTGAAAAATCAGGAAGAGCAGATCGAGGCCTCTTACAAGACGGAGAAAATCGTAGCCTGTACCAAAAAGGGCAAAACCATAAAAGTCATGGCCAATTGCAATCATATCTATGAGATCGACATTATTGCAAAACAAGATTTCGATGGCGTCGGCTTGGTCAGGAGCGAGTACTTGTTTGCGGACCATGACGCTTATCCTTCGGAAGAAGAGCAGTATGAATTATATTTGCGTTTTGTCGAAAAGTTCGATCCGCTTCCGGTTGTGATCAGGACCTTCGATTTCGGAGCTGACAAACCTAACCGCTTCTTGAGTTTCGACAACGAGGACAATCCTGCTCTCGGCTATCGTGGGATCCGGATATCGCTTAGGGAAAAGGAATTGTTCAAGACACAACTCAGAGCATTATATCGGGCTTCAGCCCGGGGAAATCTTCAGATCATGTTTCCGATGGTGACGAGTGTTGAACAAGTCACGCTGATCAAAAAGATCATTGAAGAAGTGTTGCAGGAACTTGAGACACTCGGTAAGGATTACGATGAAGACACCGAAATCGGATTGATGATTGAAACTCCGGGGGCAGCGCTGATTTCCGATTTATTGGCGGACGAAGTGGATTTCTTCAGCATCGGGACCAACGATCTGATCCAATATACACTTGCGGTCGACCGGACCAACGCCAATATCGCAGATCTGTATGAAGCGGACCACAAAGCGATCAAGCGATTGATCAAGATGACTTGCAAAAACGCCAAGAAGGCGAAAATACGCGTGGCGATGTGCGGCGAAATGGCTGAGGATCATGCTCTCCTTTCAAGATTGATCGATTACGGCGTTCAAGAACTGTCCGTTTCACCGAACAAGATCAACCGGATCAAGCGTCAGATCTGTGAACTGTAAAAAAATAAATGCATTCGGTCAAAATGCCGAATGCATTTTCTATTTGAGTTGTTTTCCCTCCTGAAACACATGAACGATCTCCGTTTCGTTGGTCAGGACAATGTCTGCCGTCATGCCTGGGGCGATCGTGCCTACGCGATCGTCAAGGCCAAGCATCTTTGCTGGATTCTGGCTCATCAAGTTCCAAGAGATTCCTTGGCCAAAGTCCGTGTAAGCCATGAAATTCTTCACTGCCTGGTAAGCAACGAGCGTCGATCCCGCTCTGATCGAGGTCCCACTGATCCTGGCTTCGCTCTCCTTGACGGTGATGTTGGCTTGTCCCAAACGGTAATCGCCATCAGGAAGACCGGTTGCGGCGACGCTGTCGGTCACTAAGATGAGTCTGTCGCTTGGGATCAGCTTCGACAAGATTTTGACAGTATCTGAAGCCAGATGTTTGCCATCGACGATAAGTTCACGATAAGCGTCACTTGCAAGAACAGCCCCAACGATCCCGGGATCATGATGGTCTAGTGGTCGCATGGCGTTGAAAATATGAGTGAAAGAGCGCGCCCCTGAGTCGATGAGTTTCATCGTGGTGTTGTAATCGGCTTCGCTATGCCCAAGCGAGAATATGACTCTGTCTTTGTATTTTTCAACCAGTCCCTGAGCACCTAGAAGTTCTGGAGATATGGTCATGATGATTTTCAGGCCTCGAGCAGCAGCGATCAATTTTTCGATGATCTCGGGGTTGGGATGCTTAAGGAATGCTTGCGGAATGGCTCCGGCCTTTGCTGGGTTGATGAAGGGACCTTCGAGGTGGAAGCCTTTGAGATTGGGATGATCGTTCTTGATTTTCGCTAAGCGATCCAGTTGGCGCATCATGATGGTGATGTCATCGGCTACCAAAGTCGGGAAGACCGATGTAACGCCGTTTACCGCGAATTTGGTAAGCAGCTCATTTAAGTCCTTTTCAGAAGCGTTATTGAAATCGACGCCATAAGCGCCGTGGCAATGGATGTCGATCAAACCGGGATTGATCCATTGATTGTCGCAGGCAATGATCTTTGCCTCGCGCGGATCGAGATTGATACCGACAGCCTCGATTAGTTTTCCGTCAATGAGAACTTCTTGGGGTAAATAATCGTTTCCTTGGAGGACAAGACCACCGACAAGCAAAGTTCTCATTTTGTCAGGATCCTCTTGATTTCTTCATAGATCAAAGGCATGATCTTCAAACTTTGTTTTGTCAGATACGGATTGATTTCGGCGATCGTGAAACCACGCTCGTTTTGCAGCAAGATGATCTGCTTCGTCAGTTTGCCAGAGACTTGTTCTTCTAACTTGACTCCATAAACGGAGCGAAGGTCATAAATCGTATCCTTGAAAATGCGGTAAACGATCAAGTCTCTCGCCTCGTCGACGATGATTTTCGAGGAGAAGACGACATAAGTATATAACAAGCACAAAACGACGGTGAAAAAGAAGAAAACGATCATCAAGGGAATCGGGGTTTCAGAACCAATTATAACCATGACGTTGAACGCGATGAAGAAAACGTCGATCAAGATACTGGCAATTTTCTGAAATTTTGTAGATAGCGAGAATGTTTTCATCAAAGGATCACCCACTTTCTATTATAGCCCAGATTCTTTGAAACGACAGCCTTTTTCGGTATTCAACCTTGAGAAATTTGGTTTTTTGAGATTTTTTTGTTATGATGTAGATGTAAGATGATCTGAAAG
>JAFGQT010000116.1 GCA_016935515.1 Bacilli bacterium | reverse complement strand
GAAAAACAACGCCTAGATCAGTTTTTCCCAATCGTTGAGGATAGGTTCGGGACCCAGATATTCAGAGCGAAGAAACTGGCTTCTTTCGAATTTCTTTCAAGTTTGGAATCAAAGATTCAAGATTTGTTCATTGAGCGCAGATTCATTGGCGATCAGGAGTACTTCGATTCGATAAAAGCCTACAAACAACGGGATTTCCTGACCTTTGTGGACGAGTATGGCAAAGAGTATGACACTGGTTTTTACCTGTTGCCTACTGAGAAACTAAAAGGTGATGTCTCATGAAAACAGAACTGCTAGCTCCGGCTGGAGACATCGAAAAAGTCAAGGTTGCTTTCCTGTATGGAGCCGATGCTGTTTACATTGGCGGAAAGAGCTTTTCACTCCGAGCGAGAGCTTCTAGATTCGGGTTGAAAGAAATCAATGAAGCAGCCGAGATTGCTCATAAAAATAAGAAGAAACTTTATGTTACCTGCAACATCGTTCCTCATGAAGCCGATTTTGAAGGCCTTGAGGCATATTTGAATGATCTTGAGAAAGCCGCTGTTGATGCAATCATCGTTTCCGACCCATACGTCGTGCAACTTGCCAAATCAAGGACTGCTTTGGAAGTCCATCTTTCGACCCAACAGTCTGTGACGAACAGTCTTCAGACGGACTTCTGGTATTCACAAGGCGTGAAACGTATTGTCTTGGCGCGCGAGCTGTCTTTGACAGAGATCAAAGATATAAAGGCCAATACCGAAGCAGATCTTGAAGTTTTCGTTCACGGGGGAATGTGTTCTTCCTATTCCGGAAGATGCACCCTATCAAACGTCATGAGTCTGAGAGATGCCAATCGGGGCGGATGTGCTCATAGTTGTCGCTGGGAATACGATCTTTTCCAAAATGATCGATTGTTTGCGGGCGATTTCCAAATTGCCTCACGCGACCTTGTGGCCCTAGAACATGTTCCGGCTTTACTCGATATCGGTGTGAGTTCATTGAAAATCGAAGGCAGGATGAAATCGATACACTACATCGCCACCGTGGTCAATAGCTATCGCCGTCTGATCGACGATTATTATGAAGGCAAGCTCAGGCCAATCGACGAATATTTCGCAATGATCGAGAAAGCGGAAAATCGTCAAGCGGGATCGGGTTTTTTCCAAGGCAATCCCTTGGAAAAACAACAGCTTTACTCAACCGGCTCTACACAACCAACCAAGGATTTCTGCGGATTGGTGCTCGATTATGATCTAGAACACAAGCTTGTCCTTGTCGAGCAACGCAATTACTTCGAAGCTACAGACATACTTGAAGTTTTCCGACCTGAGGGAGATCCGTTACAATTGACGGCAGGAGAGCTTTTCTCGGATACAGGCGAAAAGTTGGACGTTGCCAGACATCCCTTGCAAAAGGTCAAGTTCCATTCGGAAATTCCGTTGAAACCATATGATATATTGAGGAGGGTCAATACATGAAAAAACCTGTCATTATCGCAGTTGCCGGAGGATCTTCTTCCGGAAAGACTACCGTTGTGAACAAAATCCTCGCAAACCTCGATTCGGGCCCAATCGTCGTAATCAAGCACGATGACTATTACAAAGACCAATCGGAGATGTCTCTAGAGATGCGACGGAAGGTTAATTATGACCATCCATTTGCGCTTGACAACGATTTGTTCTTTGAACATCTCAAGCAACTGATTGCGGGTAACTCGATCGAAAAACCAACCTACGATTTCGTTCAGTTGAATCGAGCAGAAGCGACGGAGATCGTACATCCTGCAAAAATAATCATTCTTGAGGGCATCTTGATCCTTGAGGATGAGAGAATCAGGAATCTGGCGGATATCAAGATTTATGTCGAAGCTGATGATGATCTTCGCTTCATCAGACGTTTGAAGCGTGATACTAGTGAACGCGGCAGAACGATTGAAAGCGTCATCGATCAGTACGTGAATACGGTCAAACCGATGCATTTTGCCTTTGTGAAACCGACAAAACGATATGCGGACGTAATCATACCGAACGATTACTATCATGATGTTGCGGTGGATCTGATCAAGGCAAAAATTTTATCTATCTTAAATTAGTATTTTATGTTATAATAATTATCACTTAAAATCAGGAGATGCAGTATGGAAAACACATATAAACTGACAGAACAAGGATTCCAAAAACTTAAGGACGAATTGACAAATCTTAAGGAAGTCGACAGAAAGCAAAACCTCGAAGCCTTAAAAGAAGCACGGGCTCAGGGCGACTTGTCTGAGAATGCCGAGTACGACGCAGCCAGGGACGAGCAGGCAAGAATCGAAGCTAGAATCAAGGAGATCGAGAATATTCTCAAGCACTCCGAGATCATTAGCAGCTCGAACAACTCGAAGGCGATCATGATCGGCAAAACTGTCAAAATCAAATTCACAAATAACAACATGGAACGCGAGTTCACAATCGTCGGTCATCTTGAAGCCAATCCCCTGCAAGGAAAGATTTCCAACGAGTCGCCGATAGGCAAAGCTTTGATCGGCAGGCGCAAGGGGCAGGTTCTGACTTATAAAGCCGAAACCGGCAATGAGATTCAGGTTGAGATAGTCGATATCAAATAACGAGAGAAATTTCAATTTTTCTCTTTTTTCTTTAGGAGTGATGAGATGATCGGGATCATCGGCGCATTGGATGCCGAAATTGAGTTGTTGTTGGCACACTCTGAAGTAATCGAAGTAACAAACCACGCGGGCAAGCGCTTTGTTTCAGCGCGCTTTGCCAACATGCCGATCGTGATTGCGAAATCAGGGATCGGCAAGGTGAACGCAACGATTACCGCAACCTTGTTATGTACGCTATACCCTATTGATTTTGTCATCAACATCGGCGTTGCCGGAGGTGTTGGCGAAGCCGAAGTCGGAGATATCGTTGTCGCCAAAGGGATTTCCTATTTTGACGTTTCTTTAGTCGATATTGATTCGGTACCTTATGGACAAATGGGTGATGATCCGCTTGTTGTCGAACCTGATCGAGAACTATTTCGCAAAGCTGTTGACCTGTTGAAACAGGAAAAGGTATCTTTTCGCGTCGGAAACATCGTTTCCGGAGACAGTTTCGTAACCAGAAAAGCGATTCTTGAACCGATTCTCAAAGAAGTATCAGACGTCGTTGCCTGTGAGATGGAAGGGATGGCGATAGCTTTGACTTGTCGGAAGTTCGAAGTTCCATTCTTATCTATCCGCGGTATCAGCGATCTTGTACAGGGTGATGACCAAAGCGATGGATATCGTCTCAATATGGAAAGAGTGGCTTCGATGACCACCGGATTCGTGGCCAAGTTTCTGGAGGCTATGAATGAATAAACTCTATCTTGAAAACCGAGAGATTGACATCGTAGTCGCCAGAAAGAAAATCAAGCACACATATATTCGGGTCAGCGGCATCAACAAGTTGTTTGTTTCCACGAATGTCTCGACTAAAACGGAAGCCATCGAAAAGTTGTTGCGGAAAAACCGGGCAAAGATTGTCAGAATGTTGGAATCGATTGAGAACCGACCGGTAGTCACTTATGAGAATGCTTATTTGTTTGGCTCGGAATATCCGATCGAATATATCGATAACAAAAAACATCAGGCCATTTTCAAAAACAAGAAGATATGGATTTACGGTAATCGGCTTGACTTGAAGCTCAAAGCATTGGAAACGATGTATGTCGATCAGGCGATCTCAAAGGCTAGTAAGTTGCTTGAGGAATTGAAGCCCCTCATCAGCAACGATATCGATGTCGACAATATAACCATCAAAAGTCAGAGAATGAAGACAATGCTTGGAAGCTGTAACAAGTCCAAACGCATCATCAAATTGAACAGCGTTCTTGCGAGATTTGACGTCAAATACTTAAAGGCGATCTTTGTCCATGAACTTGTACACTTAAACATCAGTGGACACCAAGCGAACTTCTATCGCTTGCTTCTGAAATATGAGCCTGGTTATCGGCAGATACGTCGGGAATTGCTTGAAATGTTGCGTAATTTTCAATTCTAAAGCAGCTTTTTGAAGTCTCTGTCGTTTCAGATTTAAAGCGAAAAGGTTAAGTTGGCAATTGATGTTTTTGTTTAACCTTTCGTAAACGGTTATGTATCGCTCCTCAACGACAAAAAATTGGACTTTTATGGAAAAATCCATTATAATAAAGATAATGTTCGGAGGTAACAATTGATGGATTGGCTTTTCAAAACTGACTATTTCATTCCGGATGATTATCAGAAAACAGTATATGACATCGATTATGCAAAACTCAGGGACCAAGGAGTTAAACTTCTGTTGATTGATCTTGACAACACCTTGATTTCTTATGACGAAACCGAACCCAGTGACAAAATTTTTAAGTTGTTTGACGACTTGCGTAAACTGGGTTTCAAATCGATGATAATTTCCAATAACCATAAAAAAAGGGTAAGTCATTTTGCGTCAGCTTTGGAAGTGCCTTTTCTTGCCAGCGCAAAAAAACCTTTGAAATTAGGATTCAAGAAAGTCCAAGCCATGAATCCTGATATCGAAAAACATGAGATATGCGTCATCGGCGACCAGTTCATGACCGATGTATTGGGCGCAAAACGGATGCGCTATCGCGTGATAGTGGTGAATGCCATCAAACGCAAAGCAGAGAAATGGTTCACCAGAATCAATCGCAAACTGGAAAAGCGAGTTTTACTGCGGATGAAAAAACGCAATCATTCAATCTATCAACAACTGAATCTTGACGAAAAGAGGTAGAGACGATGGCTGAGCAATATTGCAAGGGCTGTGGCGCTTTGATACAACACGAAAACAAGACCATGCCCGGATACATGCCAGAAAAATCGAGTGATTACGATGCCGGCAAGCTGGTTTTGTGTCAAAGATGTTTTCGGTTGCGAAATTATGCGGACGTTATCACTTCCAGCCTCACTAACGATGAATATTTGACAGTCATCGACAAAATCAGCAAGGAAAACGCTCTGATCGTGAAGATTGTCGATATCTTTGATTTTACAGGGTCTTTCGTCCCTGCAATCAAGCGTCTGACGGGTAACGAAGATGTTATCCTCGTCGGCAACAAGATGGACCTTCTGCCGAAAAACGTCAAACCAGAACGTATTCTCAACTGGCTGAAGCAGATGCTTGCCCGAGAAGGGTTCACAGTTCTTGACAGCATTCTCATTTCCGCAAAATACGGCTACAATCTTGACGAATTGATGCAACTGATCGACAAGTACAAGGGCAAACGTAACGTGTATATCGTCGGTTGCTCGAATGTTGGCAAATCCAAGATCGTGAACCAAATTTTGAAACGTTATCTCGGTTATCCAACCGATGTGATCACCGTTTCTTCATCTCCGGGAACAACGATCGGTTTGATCGGATTTCCTTTGCTTGACGGAACAATGATTTTTGATACGCCCGGTGTCATCAACAAGCACCAGTACACGTATTACCTTACACGACCGTCCTATAAGATCACGGTGCCAAAGAAAGAGATCAAGCCTTTGGTGTTTCAACTCAACGAAGGTCAAACTTTGTTCTTTGGCGGCCTTGCCCGACTCGACATCATCAACGGCGAAACCGGTGATCGCGTCAACATCGTAACTTATTTTGCGAATACGCTCAATATTCACCGGACCAAGACGATTCGTGCGGACGAGCTCTACGAAAGCAAGTTGTATTCGCTCTTGACTCCGCCGTTCAATGAAAACGAAGGCGTTCCCAAATGGGTATATCATGATTTCCGCATTCGGGACAATCTCAAATACGACATCGTGTTTTCCGGTCTCGGATTTGTGACGATCCGCGCACCTTTCTACATCAGGGCGCATGCCCCGTTCGTCGTAGGAATCTATGCCCGACCGGCAATCATCTGAAAATATGAGGGTCGAAGAGATCAGGCATTTGGTCGAAGAAAAACTGGCAAGCGACCCCGAACGTCTCGAGCATACGAGAAATGTCGTGCTTACTGCGATCGAGCTTTGTCGGTATCACGCAATCGACAAAGACAAGG
>JAFGQT010000015.1 GCA_016935515.1 Bacilli bacterium | reverse complement strand
GTCTCGCTCTCAATTTGGTTGTCAGTATCGATGATTTTCAAGCCATATATATCGTGAAGTTTACGGGCATACAACGATTTACCTGATGATGGCAGGCCAATCAACACGATATTCGAGAGGGCTTTGTGCATTTGAAAGTAGACGGAATGGAGATGTTTTTCAGTGATTTTATCGCCGAAGAACAACTCGTGAGCTGCAGCCGCTTGGGCAACGAGCATGAACAAACCATTTGCGCAGCCGACGCCTTTGGTTTTGGCGTCAAGCAACAAATTGGTTTGAAGCGGATTGTACACTAGATCAATCACGAATGATAAATTAGTGAATGATTCCAACGGAAACAACCATTCGGTTTCGTTGTCAGGATACATCCCGACGGGGGTAGTATTAACGATGATGTCGAAATCCAAAACAGATTTCATTTTAGCTAGCGGGATCTCGTTATCTGATCTGGGCGTTCGACAGATTTTTATTACGCTTGTGGCTTCAAGGTCGCGGAAAAGACAATCTGCAGTTTTGGCAGCGCCGCCGTTGCCGATGATCAATACTCTTTTTCCTTTTACAGAAACGTCATAAAAATCGATCAAAGTTTTCAGTCCGTAATAATCCGTATTATATCCTATAAGTTTTCCGCTTCGACGAACAATCGTATTCACCGAGCCGGATCGGCTTGCTAAAACATCTAGTTCATCCAAGTGTTCAAGGACAGTTTCTTTATAAGGGATAGTCACGTTCAGCCCGTCAAAATCCTTGCTTTTTAAAAATTCAACTACATCGTCTGTCGCAAATAATTGATAACTTTCATTGCCAAAAGCGTTGTGTATCATCGGTGAAATGCTATGGGACAAATGCTTGCCCAAAAGTCCGTATATCATTTCTTCAACCAATCGTTAAGATGTGCGGAAGTAAGTGATTCTAACACCGCATAATACATTACAGCATTCACGACCGGAACAGCCCGGTGGACGATGCAAGGGTCGTGTCGACCGACAACTTCGAGATCGACTTCAGCCATGGTATCAAGATCGACAGAGGCCTGTTTTTTGAAGATCGATGAAGTGGGTTTGAATGCAGTGCGGACAATTACAGGCATGCCGGTAGAGATTCCTCCAAGGATTCCGCCATTGTTGTTGGTCAACGTTTTGACGGTTTTGTCTTTGACAACATAAGGGTCGTTCGCTTCCGAACCAAACATTTTGGTTATGTTGAAACCGGAACCGAACTCAACGCCCTTGACTCCAGGAATCGAAAATAACAAGTTTGAAAACCAACTTTCAAGCGATCCAAAGAGGGGTTCGCCAACGCCGGCTTTGAGTCCGATTATTGCGGTCTCAATCACTCCGCCAACAGAATCACCGTTGTTTTTGGCGGTTTCGATCAAATCCGTCATTTTACTGGCAATCTCTGAATTAATTACAGGAAAAGAGCCAGGGTCAGAGAGTTTTTGAAATTCATTATTTACATCAGATTTATCAAAAGGGGTGTCTTGTATATCTTTTAGTGAATAAATGTGTGAAACGACACTAATATTATGCTGCATCAGGATTTGTTTGGCAACAGAGCCGATAACCATCCATAGAGCGGTCATACGACCAGAAAAGATGCCACCACCACGAGGGTCATTGAACCCTTTGTATTTGATATGTGCAGGGTAATCTGCGTGACTGGGTCGAGGTATGCTATTCATTCGATCATAGTCTAGTGAGCGAACGGATTGGTTCTTGATGAGCACCGTTAAAGGTGCGCCGGTAGTTTTGCCTTTATGGTATCCGGAGACGATTTCGTAAGCGTCAGGCTCGATCCTGGAAGTTGAAAGGGGGTCTTTTGGACGCCGCTTTGAAAGTTCATCTTCAAGCAACTTAAGATCCAGTTCAATGCCTGGTGGAAGGTTGTCCATAACGATGCCGATACTTTGGGAATGGGATTCGCCAAAGAAAGTCAGCTTGATATTTTGTCCGATTGTATTCAACTCAATCACCCTCTTCATTCGATAACCAATGATCGAATCTTTTGATTTCAAAAGTACCGATATTCGGAATATCCACGTAGTGGAGTACTCCGTCTCTGGTCTTCTTGTCTTTCTCAATAATTGTTAATAAACGTTCAATATCTACAGGATCTTCCGTTGGCAGTCCATACTTCTTGAGCACAGTTGTAAGCTCGTTTTTGATCGCGGTATTTTTTAGAATTCTTGTCATTCCGATTGCGACGGCTTCTCCATGTAAGTATTTATCAAAATTATAGTATGCTTCAATGGCGTGGCCAATCGTGTGTCCAAAATTCAATGCTTGTCTCACATCTGCGTCCATCTCGTCGGCTTCAACGAATCGTTTTTTTATTTCTACGCATCTTGATATGAAAGGCTCGATATCATCATACACTTGATTGTCGCGTATATCGGAAAAAAGCCTTTCGTCCGCAATCATTCCGTATTTGATCATTTCTGCCATGCCGTTTGCCATGTGGCGAGCTGGTAGAGTGATCAAAGTATTCGGATCGATCAGGACTATTTTTGGTGGATAGATTGACCCGATGACGTTCTTCGTTTTGCCAACATTGACCGCGACCTTCCCCCCCACACTGGAGTCGATCTGCGCTAATAAGGTCGTCGGAATTTGAATATAAGGTATGCCACGCAAGTATGTTGACGCGACAAAACCGGCAAGATCTCCCGTAACTCCCCCGCCCAAAGCAATAATCACGGCATTTTTGTCGATGTTGTTCTCAACCAACAACTCAACTATCCTTTCGTATTCAGACAAGGATTTGTGTTGTTCGCCTTGAGGGAACACCAAAGAATACACTCTTTTAAGTTGTGACATTATTTTGTCTCGATAAATTGAAGGTATTCCTGAATCGGAAATCAGGACATATTGCTTATTTGGAACTACAAAACGGGACATGTCATCCAAAATGCCCTTGCCGATGTGTACGACATAGTTTTCAATTTTCGAGTTGATTGCGATGTCTTTCATGATTATTCCTCGATAATTTCGATTTTTGCCCCAAGCGACTTGAAGTCTTCAAAGAAATTCGGATAAGATTTATTTACAGCTTCAGCGTTTTTGATGATTATTTGTCTTGTGGCACGCACAGAGGCTGCGGCTACAGCCATTACAATGCGGTGATCGTTATATGAATCAAATACTCCGCCATCAAAACTTTCTTGTCCGAAAATCAACAGAGAATCATCTTCGATTTCGACTTTGACACCCAATTCTTTCAACGTGTTGAACGTAGACAAAAGTCGATTTGACTCTTTGAATTTGAGTCTTGAAGCGTTTTCGATTCTGCTGCTTCCTTCAGAAAGTGCAGCCATTATGGCCAATACCGGAGCGATATCCGGAGATTGGCTTACGTCGTAATTGGCACCGATGGTTTTCGACGGGATGAATTGATAACCGTTTTCTGTTCGAGTATATTTACCTTTTGCGGAATTGATGAACTCAAGCAGTCGGAAATCGGGTTGCGAAGATTGGGCGGGAACGTTCCTGCATTCAATCCTTGAACCAATCAAACCCATTACCGCATAAAAAGCCATTTGCGAAAAATCGCCTTCGATTTGGATATTGAACGGGCTATAAGATTGGTTACCTTTTATCAAGAATGTATTATCACGGGCTTCAATCTCGATTCCAGAAAGTTTCAACATATCTAAGGTCATATTGACATACTGCCTCGACTCGAATGGTTCGGTAACGATGATTGTTGAGTCTTCCTTCAACAAGGGCAAAGCAAAGAGCAAACCAGAGATGAATTGACTGCTTATATTGCCGGGAATATTATATGTTCCTGCAGAAATTCCGCCAGAAATGATGATTTGATCTTCGTTTTTTTGAAACGGAAGGTTAAGATCGTTGAAAATATTCTCATAAATTCCCAGCGGCCGTTGTAAAAGGCTTTTTTTGCCTGTAAAAACGACTTTTTGCCGGCTTAGCGAAAATATCGGGATTGTGAACCTCAATGTCGACCCGGATTCATTGCATTCGATGAAGTTGTCATCGCTGAAAGCAATTCTGGACACGCCATTGACAATCAATTGATTGGGGTTTCTGATGAATTTTGCGCCAATCTTCTCCATTGCGTTGATGGTTGCGACGATATCTTCGCTATAGATGATGTTGGAAATCACGCTTTTTCCCTTTGCCAAAGAAGCGGCGATGATCGCACGATGGGATTGGCTTTTGGAAGGCGGGATCGATACCCTTCCAACTAGTTTTCCAGGATAGATCAAGACTTTCATTCGTTTACATCCTTCTCAAGTTTTAGTCGTCGCGCTTTTGCTTTTTGCATTTGTTCTTTCAAGCCAACGAAATCGTTGGCGTCTAT
>JAFGQT010000115.1 GCA_016935515.1 Bacilli bacterium | reverse complement strand
TTTCTCGTTGATGGGATCAGACAAAATCCTGTACATCACCGTTACGATACGCCATTTATCCATCAAAAAGATTCAAGCGAGGAGTTGGTTGTCGAGGTAGACGATCTCTGTCTACGCCTTAATCTTGAGAAGCAGCTCCGCGAAGAGACGAAAGGAGAAACATATGGAAAAACACAATGAGTTCGATCGCGTTGTCCAACTGGCAGATGAGATAACTGCCACTTGGGATCCAAAAATGAAATGGATGTGGGGAGAAGCCCTGTTGGGCTATGCCCTAACAAAGCTTGACGATCATCTTGGTAACGATAGTTATACCGATTTTTTGACGGCTTACTGCGACTATTACGTCAAGAATCCGCCGCTTGTCGATCAAAGTGATACCGCAGCTCCGGGACTCATCACTTACGCGATGTACAAGAAAACCAAAAATCCGGAGTATAAGCAACTTACGGATCGGGTCTTGGATTATATCGTCAATACCAAGCGGGTGTTAGAGGATTCTCCGAATCATCTCGGTTCAAGCTTGATCGGAAAATTCTATCCCCGGTCGATCTGGGTCGACTCGTTGATGATGTTTTCCGTTTTTCCTTCGCTTTATGCCAAGGAAAACAAAGACGCAAAACTCTTGGACATTGCCTCTAGGCAACCGCGCATCTTTTCTAAGTATATGCAAGATCCAAATGATGGTCTTTGGTACCACAGTTATTGGGTGAAACAGAAGACGCATTATCCAAGGAAGAAACTTTACTGGGGACGAGGAAACGGTTGGGTCATCGCGGCTTTGCCGATGATTCTTGACAATATCGGTGAGCACGTCGAACGCGAGGCAATCATTGATATCTTCAAAAAAACATCGGAAGCCTTGTATCCTTATCAACGCGATGACGGGACTTTCGAGACGGTTTTAAATCGTCCCGGAAAGACTTACCGCGAACTTTCCGCAACGGCATTGATCGCGGCCGGTTGGTTTCACGGCTGTCGGATCGGCGTCCTTGATGACAAGTTCAGGGTCGCGGCGCGAAAAGCTTTCAAAGCTTGCGCTTCTAGCATTCATGAAAAAAACGGCAAACTCGTGTTTCCAGAAATCAGCGCACCGACGATCCCGCTCCCCGTTTTCCCTTACTTGGGTTATAAACTGACGCCAAAGGGCGACAATTGGTCTTACGGTTTGGCAGCCCTAATATTTGCGGCGATCGAATATGACCAGGATCTTTGTTTCGTCAAGACAGGAGTTGCCGATGAAGCTCAGTTATGATCTAGAAGATCCGAAAATCAAGTATTTATTGACACATGACGAGACATTGAAACCGATCTTCGAAAGCGTCGGAAAAATCGAAATCAAGCTGGAAACGGATCATTACGAGGCCTTGGCTTCCGCAATTGTCAGCCAACAGCTTTCCGGGAAAGTTGCCCAGGTCATTTATCAGAGGGTAATTGATTTCTTTAGTGGTGACCTTACACCCGTTAAGATCTTGGCAGCCGATAAGTATGATCTGAGGAATCTAGGACTATCTTGGCGAAAAGTCGAATATCTCCAATCGCTTGCCAAAGAAGTTGACTCTGGTGACGTGATCCTCGAGGATCTAAAAACGATGACCGATGAAGCGGTGATCGAGATGTTGACGCGGATCAAGGGCATCGGCCGGTGGTCTGCGGAAATGTTCTTGATGTTCAGCCTTGGTCGCGAGGACGTATTCTCACCTTTGGACCTTGGTCTACGCAAGGGCTTGGAGAAGCTCTATCAAAGACCCTTCAGCGTCGAAGAAGCTCGACTTGTGAGCGACAAATGGACTCCATACCGCTCGGTCGTGGCATTTTATCTCTGGCGGTATAATTGAGATGATGATCACGTCGAAAACTCTGGAAACGACTGTCAGGGAGTTTTGGGAGGCTTTGGGAAGACAGGATTATGATACTGTGAAAAGCTTTTTCACAGATAATGCGGTGATTTATTGGCCGAACACGAATGAAAAATTCACGGTGGAAAACTATATCCATGTGAACAAAACATATCCTGGAACTTGGGATTTTGCGTTTGAGAGTCTAAAGATTTTCGATTCTCAAGCCTTGTCAGTCGTGCGGATCTTGTCTAGAGATCGAAAAGAATCATTGCGAGCAATTTCGCTGTTTGGCTTCACGGACGGAAGGATTTCAGAATTGACGGAATACTTCGCTATGGACGAAGAAGTCCCACTTTGGCGTCAAAGTTCAAATAAAAACCAATAAAATCCCGATTTTGTCCGTATAAGTATGTGAACAATTTGCAATTGACTTAAAGGGGGATCAGAAGATGCGTAGGCTCAAACTTGCCTTGATAATGATGGTCATCGTAACGATGACTGTTTTTGCATTTTCCTCTAGTCAAAAAGCAAATTATGATGTGATTGAAAGCGAGTATCTTTACAAGGTCGATGATATCGACCAGGCAAAGGCACTCGCAGTTGAATACGACCTTGAATTATTGGATTTAAGCAACTATGGCATCGCCACTTATTTGGCGAGCGTTACCCA
>JAFGQT010000014.1 GCA_016935515.1 Bacilli bacterium | reverse complement strand
CTTTCCGTAGTCTCGCATTTTTTTGAGGGCGTTGTTGTAAGCCCACATGACAGTGCCTTTGGGTTTGTCGAGCAACTTTCCGATTTCATGATGCTTCATTCCGTCGACAATCTTTAGCAGCACGATCGTCCTTTCCTCCTCGGTCAGGATCGACAAGTATTTGAAAGACTCGTACTCCGTGTATTGCTCAGCTTTTTGCGTTGGAAACAAGTACTCCTGTTCCTGAATGTCGATGTTTTGGATTCGTTTGTGTTTGCGGTAGTGATCGATCGCCAGATTCTTGGCGATCGTCAACAACCAAGTCGTGAATTTGACCTTGCCGTTATAACTCTCAAGCGATGCAAGCATCCGCATGTAAGTGTCCTGTAATAAATCTTCAGTTTCCATCCGATCTTGGACAATGGAATAGATGATCGCATAAACCGAACGGCGGGTTATATCGTAAAGTTCGTCAAACGCAAGATTGTCTTGAAGCTTTATTCTTTTGATCAGATTTTGCATATGTGTCTCCGCCATCGGTCCTCACCCCCTCGTCGAATGAATATTATATCATTTATTCTTTCGACCGGAAAGGGGTGAAGACACTTAATGGGGGGGAGAAGATAACATTCCGCCAAAGCGAAGGCTCAGGCGGAAAACAAGCATGTTGGATTAGCCTTCACTATCCTCGACGTCGTCATCGTCTTCATCATCTTCGTCGTCATCGTCGTCACGGTCTTTCTCGACGACCGAGCTTTCCTCGTCTTCTGTCTCAATGTAATAGGAATAAGTAGTTTCGCCAGTTGTCTCGTCGACGTTGATTTTGATCTTGATCTCACCGGATTCAGTGGTGATTCCATCATTTACTTCATATTCGATCTTCAGGATCTCTTCGTCATCCTCGATTTCCTGTTTGAACTCGTATTTGCCTTCGGCGTCTCCGGAAATGAACTCCAGTTCGAACTTCATCTCATCTGCTTCAGTTTCGATCTTGATCTTGGACTCGGATTCGACAACGCCACCGACTACTACTTGATAAAAGAATTTGCGTTCCTCGTCTTCAACTTTGCTTTCGACGAAAACGTAATTCTCAGAATCGATCCAGGAAGTGAGCGAAATCTTGGATTCGTCAGCTTCGATTTCTTGTTTACCAGTCACGGTGTACTCATTGTCGCCAACAACGAGAATGCCGGATAGATAGACTTCAGACTCTTCATCCATTTCTTCTTCATCGTCTTCGTCTGCTTCATCCATCTCTTCATCGTCGTCTTCTTCAACTTCAGTCGTCTCGATTTCTTCAGTTTCAGTAGCCTCAATTTCTTCAGTTTCAGTAGTTTCGATTTCTTCGGGTTCCGTTGTGGTCACAACTTCACTCGTCGGTTGAAAGTCTGATGGATCTTCGGCAGTTGCGCTTTCATTATAATAGAATACGTATTCTACCGGTTCACCCAACATGTCGACAGAACTGAATACGACCATGTGCTCATATTCCAAACGATCGGATGTTGATTCTGTAACAGCGAGTCCGTTCGCTGAGCCGAGATATTTTTCCATCATCTCGACGTACTTGTTTACTTCGTCGATTTCAGCTTCGACGATCGGTCCGGTTGTCTCTTCAAGTAAAACGCTCAGCGGCTGTGCCATCGCTGTTTGGTTCACTTCAAGCAATGAAACCGATGATACTGCAGAAAACATGTAGATCTCGTCGCTGGATTCAAAAGCGTCGATTGCGCTTTGACTCCCAAGATTACATGCACTTAACGACAATGCCCCAATCAGGACTGCCGCGATAACGAATAATTTTTTCATATGTGTTGCCTCCTTGAGTTTTTTTTGGTTCATTAGTTATACGTTCGAAACGTGAAAATCATTGGCTGAAATAAAAAAAATCACCGAGCCCGGAGAGAAAGGCTCGGTGATTTGTCTTTTACGCTTCAATAAGCGGTAGTTCTGTCATTACCAAAATAGAAGATTGCGATCGTCCCTAGTCCCGAATGGCTGCCGATCACAGGGCCGATGTAATGGTCGATGACTCCCTTCACCGGAACCTTCAAAGCGATTTGCTCCTTCAAGTATTCGACGTCTTCGATACAATCCCCGTGTGAGATGAAAATCGTCTGCTCTTTAGGTTTATCGATCGTCAGACGCATTCTCTCGACCATCTTGTTCAGGGCGAGCCTTCTACCTCTAGCTGCGCCTGTCTGCACGAGCTTTCCGTCAAGGTTGACGTGCAAAAGCGGTTTGACGTTCATCAAAGTTCCAAGAAACGCCTTCCCTGAAGACAACCTACCGCCTCGCTTCAAGTGATTGAGGTCTCCGACGGTAAACAGGTGGCTGACGTTAAGTTTGTTTTCCTCACACCAGGCCCCCAGATCTTCAAGCGATTCACCCTGAAGTCGCTTCGTTGCGGCGTGATGGATCAGAAGCCCTTGGCCCATCGAAGCACATTTTGAATCAATGGTAATGATCTTTCTGTCTGGGTATTTCTTTCTCAATTCTTCGCTAGCGACAAGCGAGGACTCGTAGGTGCCCGAAAGGGCGCTGGAAAACGAGATCGAAAGGATGTCTTTCCCAGCTTCAAGAAAACCAGTGAATTTCTCGAGAAACTGCTCGGGGTTCAACTGCGAGGTCGAAGACGACTTTTTCTGTCGCAACAACTCATAAAACTCCTTGAACGTGATTTCCCGCTCGTCCGGGTAATTGTAATAAGTCTCGCCGTCCACAAGGACAGAGAGCGGAATCACTTCAACTTCAAGCTTTTTCAAAAGCTGATCGGGTAGATCAGCGCATGAGTCGGTGATCAATACGTAATCAATCATTCAAATACCTCCAATATCGATATAATTTGCAATTCTATCATACATGAAACCATACTTTAATTTCCACCTGTAGACTGACAATTTCTCTATACTCTTGAAAGTGACTCTAGTAGAGTCTAAAGAAGTGACTCTACTGAGAGTAGAAAATGGCCATATATCTTGCCTAAAAATTCTACTTGTGCTACACTACAGCCATGATACAAGAAAAAGATATCCGAGACGTCCTCGCCAAGAACTTGGTCCGTTACCGGAAAGCGAACAATCTCACGCAAATGCAACTTGCGGAAAAACTAAATTATTCCGACAAATCGATCTCGAAATGGGAGCGCAAGGAAGGACTACCTGATCTTGTGATCCTGATCCAGATCGCTGAATTGTTCGGAATCACCGTCAACGATCTGCTCATCGATCGCAAGCGGCTCCAGCGGCCGAAACACCGCATGAGCCGTGTTTTGATCATCTTGATCGCCGTCACGACTGTCTGGTTCATCGCAACCAGCTGTTTTGTGCTGTTGGGAATTTTCGCCCCGCTGCTTGAGAAGACCTGGCTCGCATTCATCTATGCGATTCCGGTTTCTTTGGTTGTCCTCTCCTTCTATTCCCGATTGTGGGCCAACCGCTTCTATCAGTTTCTGGCAATCTCTTTGTTGTCATGGTCGGTGCCGCTGTCGCTGTACCTTTCTTTCGATCTCGATAAACTCTGGTTATTGTTTATCGCAATCATCCCCTTGCAGATCCTGACCGCGCTTTACTATGTCTTGAAAAGCCGCAATAGCGCCTTGTTCAGGACAAACAAGCAAACCATCGAGTAGAGGAGCCGAGTAAGGCTCTTTTTTTTAAAAAAAGAACCACGTTAATGGTTCCATGCATAACGTTCCTGTCTCGAGACGATTTTCCTGTGAACCCGCATATATGGGATCGCTTGGCGATCAGTCAATGCGGGCTCACACGAAAATATCGGAAACAATAGAACAAGGAGAGGTAAGATGAATTAAAGACATTTGAACAAATGTTAAATCAATCAATTCTTGTGCTTCTGTTGCCTTTGACAAGCCTTGCAATATCCATAGAGCTCCAATTTGTGACCGACGACCTTGAAGCCGGTCTTTTTTTCGAGCTCGTGCTCGTACTCATGTATCGGGCATCCTTCGATCGAGAAGACCTTGTTACAACCGAGACAGACGACAAAGTGATGGTGGATATGTCGGTTGATCTCAAAAGAAGTCTTGGTTCCGTTCTCGAAATTGACCTTGTTCACAAGTTCATTGGCCACGAGTATATCCATGGCCCGGTAAACTGTCGAAAGACTGATCGAACTGTCTTCTTGACGCAATGATTCATAGATTTCGTCAGCGCTTCGCGGTTGATGACTTTGGTTCAAAAACTCCAGTATCCGGATACGATGTTTGGTGTTCTTGATCCCAGTAGACTTAAGCCTGACGAGAATATCCTGTAAATCCTCCATGAGCACACTCCTAAATGATACAAGGTCAAGCACTCAAATGCGAATGATTTGCATTTGCAATTACAGTGTAACGCTAATCTAAACAAAATACAAGTGTTATTGAAAAAATAATTTGTTTTTTTTGCAAAAAAAGGATCCGCAGTTGCGGATCCTCAAATTCAAGACTTTTTCAGAACATTTACGTAACGGATGACGTTGGTCTCGTTACCGGAAGCGTCGGTCACAACATAAGTGATCATATACTCGCCCGCAACAGCCGTGGATACCGAACCGATGATCTCGATCTCGACAGTTCCTAAACTGTTGTCAGTGGCTTCAACCCCCGCGTCGATCCAAGAATCGCCTTCATAGATCGTATCCAATCCGGCGTTTAAGTCAACTTCCGGGGCCGTTTCATCGACGACTGTCACGATCCGGACGATTCGCTTCGTAAAACCACGATAACTCGTCTCATAGACGATCTCGTATGTACCGATGGCGCTGACATCGACAGTGTCGCTCACAACATCATAACCGATGTTCCAGTTTCGCACTTTGGCAATCGCTCCGGCATCGACGAATTCTTGATTGATCTCGACAGTGTCGATTCCGGCTTTGAGGCTGATCGAAATATCGGAAGCCTCGACATTCAAACATCCAGCAAGACCGATCACCAATAAGATGGCAAATATTGCCAATATCAATCTAGAGCGCATATTCATCATCCTCCTTGTGCCAGTAAAGCTCGACTGGTGCATAATCATCTGTTTCCAGAACATGGACGAAACGGCTCTTTGAATAGGTCCAGCCATTGATTCTGACGGTATACACAATCTCGTAAACTCCCGGTGTAAACGTATCGACGTTCCCAGAAGTCTCGATCGTACCAACATTCGTAGTCGCACCCGGATCTTCATAGACTGCACCGACTGGCAATGTCGTTATGCCTTTTTTCAAATCGATCTTCACGTCGATCATCAATTCAACGACGTTGACGATCCTTTTGATTTCATAAACTACTTCTGATCCCGCAAGGATCTCATAAACTACTTCGTATCTACCGATTGTTTCCGTGTCCGGAGGCAAAGCGATGCGATATGTAAGCTCCTCATCGTCAAGGTCCAAACCGCCGTCGCTCCAATCATCGCCTTGGTAGAGCGTATCGATCCCGGGAAGCAACCTGACTGAACTTGCTTTGAAAGTCCGTTCAAAGAGGGGATGGATTTCCAGATTTTGATAGACTTCGCTATATTCCTCATCCCAGCCTGTGAAAGCGTAACTGAACGCGATCGTATCCTCCCGAAGCGGATCCGCTGGCGCGATCGCACCCGTACCGTATTCAACTGTCTGGGTACTGATAAGCGTCAAATCCCAATCATAGAAGGAAACCGTGAAATATATCCGTTCAAGCAAGGCATACAACGTCGTCTCGGCTTCAATGACACCAGGCTCAAACAAGATCGTGAAATCCTCGTCATAATACCAGCCGCCAAAATCATAGCCTTCGACTTCAAGTGCGTCCATCGTCAAGCTCTCGCCTTCGGAGATATAGATGTCATAACTAGGCTCATT
>JAFGQT010000013.1 GCA_016935515.1 Bacilli bacterium | reverse complement strand
GAATATTTGTAGCCATTTTAAGTTGAAAAAATTCTTAACAGCCTAGAATGGGGAAGGAGATCAAGTGTATAACTATATCCGTGGCACGATCACAGAAATAAAAGCCGATTATATAACTCTCGAAACAGCGGGTGTTGGATACAAAATCCTTACTCCAAACCCATATCAGTTCAAAATCGGTGAAGAAAGCACGTTGCATCTGTACCAAAAAGTCGCAGAAGATGAGATATCACTTTTCGGTTTTCCTGAGGCAGATCAAAGAGACTTATTCTTGAAACTTATCAGTGTCAATGGCATCGGTCCCAAGAGCGCCAAGGCAATACTAGCTGCCGGAGACGTGGAATCGATCTCTTCGGCAATCGAATCAGGAAACGCCAAGTATCTTCAGAAGTTTCCCGGAATCGGACCAAAGGCGAGCCAACAGATTATCCTGGATCTACAAGGTAAGATTGAGTTTGAAGCTTCATCAGCATTGAATGACAACTTGGCTGATGTCGACGAGGCATTGCAGGCTTTGGGATACAATGCCAAGGAGATCAAGAAGGTCATCGCCAAGCTCGACAAGGAGAAGCCAACGAACGAGCTGGTTAAGGACGCCCTCAGACTTATGTTGAAATAACATATTAACCAAAAAGCACTGCCCATTTTTTGAAAATGGTGCAGTGCTTTATTTTTATGCACTTATTATACTGACAGCAACTTCTTGATTTCTTCACCGGAAATGTTGTTAGCCAACGCCACCATCAGAAACAGCCTGGCTTTTTGCCCGTTAAGGTTCGGCGCTATGATACATCCGAGGGAAGTCAGATGTTTACCACCACCGACATAGCCATAAGTATCATATACTCTGCCAGAAGGACAACGCGAAGTTATGACAATGGGAATTTCAAGTTTCAAGACGTGAATGATGCCATCAAGCATCATGGGTGGAACATTACCACGTCCTAACGCCTCAATGACAATTCCTTTCGCGTGTTCATTGTCGACTAGATGAAACAACAAGCGGCTATCCATTCCTGAATATGTTTTCAGCAAGAAGACATTTTCCTCAAGGGACTCAGTAGGTATAACCGGATGACGGTAATTGACTGAGCGGTAGAAAATCACTTTCCGGTCATCAATGATCCCTAGGGGTCCATAATCCAAAGACTGGAATGAATCAAGCGACAGAGTATTCGTTTTGGTAACTTCACTGGCAGCGTTGATCTTGTCGTTCATCACAACCAAGACTCCCTTGTTGATGGCATCAGGGGACAAGCACACAAGAATCGAAGCCACAAGATTATTGATTCCGTCATAGCCGAGATCGGAACTTGACTTCATTGAACCGGTGACCACAACAGGTTTATCGGTGTTGAGCACAAGGTCAAGAAAGAACGCTGTCTCTTCAAGCGTGTCTGTACCATGAACAATCACTACACCGGTCACATCATCACGAACCAGAATCTTACCAACCATATTCGAGAGATCGAGCATGATTGCCGGAGTGATAGACGGTGATGGTAACTTCGCATATTCAATGACTTCAAGATCATACCCGTCAAACCCATTTAAGAGAGCACTCATAATGTCAGAGGCGGACAGAGAAGGAATCAAGGAGTGGTTCGAATCGTCCATTTTCATCGTAATTGTACCGCCTGTAAAAACCAGGAAAATTTTACCCATAGTGATATAGTTCCTTTCGATATCATTGATATTATATCATAAAGCGAAAAAAATAGCCGATTCAAAAACGAAATCAGGGTCGGATCTCCCGAACTTTTTAGGCCGGTTTTCAGAAGCGTAAGATTTCTAGGCCCAACTTTGCAGAATAAGAATCACATAGCGTTTCAACATTTTCCACAAAACAATAACCAAGCGCCATGTATAGGTATCAGAATATAGTTAACATAATATATATTATAGGAACTTAATTGAATACTTGCGATTATAATAAATTATCCACAAAACTCAATCATAATTGTATTATGGTTTGATTAACCCGGTACTTAGCCCTTGTTCTGCTCTTGTAAACATATTCTTTTTTCGTCAATGAGCATGATAATTTTGCAGATTCTTTCGTTTCGACTTACCTCTGATTTTTGACGTGAAAATTGGACGAATTTCGACGTTTTTTGTCTAGGGTCGATATCTAATACCCCCTTGAACTCGATAATTCCTCAGAGACGAAATTCAGAAAAATAAAAAAACACCGTCTCAGCGACGGTGTTCATTAAGTTCGATGGACAATGCTTCTTCTACTTCGATTCCGAGTTGGCTCGCAAATTCATATGTCTTGATCACATCGTGATTGTACAAATGCGATGGCTGATGAGCGTCTGATGAAATGATCACTCTTGCGTTTGCTGCTTTGACCAGTTCCCAAAATTCTTTCCTTGGATAGAGGTACCTCATTCCATTCTTGGTTTCTTTCAACCCCTTACGAATTCCGTTTGCATTGATCTCAAGCGGAATGTCATAGTTGATCGCAGCTTGAATCAGTCGTTTTGATTCTTTAGAAATCGCTTCTGTGAAATCATCGATGCCATAGAGCATGAGATCGGGATGACAGATGAACTTGAAATATCCTGTGGCCATTGCTTCTATCAAGGTATCTACATATGTCTCGATGTGCTGATGTGTCGTCAGCCTATAAGTGCTTCTCAGTTCACCTGGTTGTGTAACGTCATGGATGTAATGCTGACCCAAGGCAAGATAATCAAGTTCTCCGAGCAGCGTCTCGTACATTTCTTTATGCTTGGGAAAGTATTCGATTTCCAATGCCTTATAGACTTTGATTTGATCTTTGTACTTCTTGATCGCATAATCGCATTGTGCCAAATATGTCTTGTAATCTTCGAGATACATCCTCACGCTTCGATCGGCCAGTTCGGGAAAGGGAGCGTGGTCAGACATGCCTAGAGCCTTAAAGCCAAGTTTGATTGCTTGTCTAACGTAGTCTTCGACGTCACCTACGGCATGGCGACAAAGATACATGTGCGTATGGTAGTTGTTCTTCATCAATCCAGACGATAGTGGCATCCGATGCTTTCCTCTCTGGCCAAGGCCTGGTCGGTCACTAATCTCGCCGTGATGACCATATTTAGTGCTTCATAGTAATAACGCGTCAAATTTGGAGCCCGCATAAGGTTATCGTACATTTCGTCGAGCGTGTTCTTTGTCAATGTCAAGCCGTTCTTGCTTCTGACGATACCGACATGCTCATCCATATAGTCGCCAATTTTCTTGCGCAAGGGTTTGTAGTTGTAGTTGTAATTAGGCAGGTCGGTTTCCAAAACGGCTGTTTCAGAATCTAGATTTCCGATGGTCAAATTGATGCTTTCTGCTGCGGCTTTTCCGAATACGACGCATTCCAATAGAGAGTTTGACGCCAATCTGTTGGCTCCGTGTACGCCGGTCATTGCGGCTTCTCCGACGGCATATAGCCTTTTTAGCGATGTTTCACCATCAAGGTCAGTCTTGATGCCTCCGCAGATGAAATGTTGCGCTGGAGCCACAGGGATCAAGTCTTTGCCCAGAATATATCCTTCTTCTTTGCATCTACCATAGATTGTCGGGAAACGCCGTTTCAAATAGTCCGCATCGAGATGCCTTGTGTCAAGGAAAACATGATCGGTCCAAGTATCGTACATCTCGCGGTAAATCGCTTGGGATACTATGTCCCTGGGCGCAAGTTCTTTGAGCGTGGGGCTATATTTATGCATGAATGGCTGCTTATCAACATTGAGAAGCGTCGCTCCCTCGCCTCTGACAGCTTCTGATATCAGAAATCTGCGGCGGCTGACGATGTGTCCAGGATATAGGGCTGTAGGATGAAATTGGACAAACTCCATGTTTTCAATCTTTGCGCCTGCTCTCCAAGCCATGCCGATGCCGTCTCCGGTTGCGGAGAGATCATTCGTGGTTGCGCCATAAATGGAGCCGATACCTCCGGTCGCCAATACAGTAGCTTTCGCATAGATCGGATAGTATAGAGCATCCTTTTCCAAAACGGTGACGCCAATGACTTCCTTTGACTGGTTCAAAATCAGATCGAGAGCCATGGTTTGGGGAAGAACAGTTATGTTTTCCCGTTTGGACAACAAAGCGGACAGTCCGGTTGTCGCATAGTAACCTGACGCATCGCCGCCACTGTGGAGTATTCGGCGTCTAGAATGACCGCCTTCTTTGGTAAGCAGATAGTTGTTGGCTTCATCCTTGTCAAAATGGATGCCGAAATCGACCAGAGATTCGATTGCCTCTCTGGCGTGAGAGACAAGAAACTCGACGGCGATTCTATCGTTTAGATAAGATCCAGCTCTCAGGGTATCTTCAAGATGGCTGTCAAGCGAGATCGGGTCATCGTGAAGTTCAGCGGCTATGCCGCCTTGCGCCAGCATTGAGTTGGAGTTGATCAGTTCTTCCTTAGCCAAAATGCAGACACTGTATTTATTTTCGATCGATAAAGCCGTGTAGATCCCTGCAAGTCCGGTACCGATGACCAGGACATCGTAATTTTTCATCATCTCAACTCAACTCGAGCATCAAATCGAGGGATTTTTTGGCAGCTTTCTGGATTTCTGGGTCAATGGTGATTTCATGGGTTTCGTTGAGAAGGGCATTGTAAACATCCTCGAGCGTTGTGTATTTCATGTTGTAACATGTCATTCGTGTGCTTAGTGGAAAAAATTCCTTGTCCGGATTATTCTTCTTAAGCGGATGCAAGATGCCTTGTTCAGTGCCGATGATGAAACGCTTTTTGTCCGAGGCACTAGCATATTCGATAATCCCTTTCGTGCTACCGACAAAATCCGCTTGTTCAATGACTGCGAGGGGCGCTTCGGGATGCACCAAAAACAAAGCATCAGGATGTTCTTCCCTAGCTTTCTCGACGTCAGCTAAATTGAGATTGTTGTGCACATGACAATATCCGGGCCACAACTCCATGTCAAGATTGTATTTTTTCTTGACATAGCTGCCAAGATTCTTGTCAGGAATATAGAGCATTTTCTTGTCGCGGAAGTGTTTGACGATTTTTTCAGCATTCGAACTGGTGACACAAACATCCGACAGCGCCTTGACTTCCGCATACGAGTTTACATAACAGACGACGATCCTTTCCGGATTGGCTCTACGATAGTCTTCAAGTCTTTTTTTGTTGATCATCATCGCCATCGGACAACCGGCTTTCTCAACCGGTAAAAGCACTTTCTTATCGGGAGAAAGTATTTTCGCTGTTTCGGCCATGAAATTGACGCCGCAAAAAACGATCATTTTCTTGTCGGTAGCGGCCGCGATCCGACTCAATTCTAGCGAATCGCCAACATAATCGGCTATATCTTGAACGTCGCCAGTTTGGTAGTAGTGAGCCAATATGACGGCATCCTTTTCTATTTTCAGTGCTTTGATTTTTTCTGTAAGCATCAAATCATCCCATTTCTAGAGTTCTATGTATATTATATGCTTTTTTGCCGTATTTGCCAAGTTTATGATATAATTTGTGTGACTGATCAAGGGGGTGTTCACAGTGTACGAACCACTGGCCAACCGACTCAGACCGAAGTCTTTTTCCGAAGTAATCGGTCAGGCGAAGTTAATCGGAATATTGGAAAAAATGCTGGGGGAAGATAAACTTGTCTCAATTATTCTCTATGGTCCGACCGGAGTGGGAAAAACAACATTGGCGTTGTTGATAGCGGAACACTTTCCACTCAACCATTTCAAGTTCAACGCCTCTACTGACTCAAAAGCATCGCTTAAGCAGATCGTCGAATCGGCAAAGCTTTACGGCAACGTGCTGTTGATCGTTGATGAAATCCATCGGATGAATCGCGACATTCAAGATTATCTCTTGCCACATGTTGAAACCGGTAAGGTGATCCTCGTTGGTCTTACGACCGAAAATCCCTATATCGCTGTCAATCCAGCGATCAGGAGCCGCGTCTCGATCTTCAGGCTGGAGCGTCCGAGCGAATCCGAAATTTTGAAGTATTTGAAGAACATCGATTTGACAGTTTTCGATAAAGACGTCAAGATTCCCGATCATATATATGAGTATATATCGATTAGTGCTAACGGTGAAGTCCGCAGCGCCATCAACATGCTTGAGATGGTGATGATTCAAGCACAGGACAAACAGGAAATTACGCTTCAATATGCTAAAGACGTCTTGGGAAAAGCATCCATATCCGCTGATTATCTTGGCAACAACTACTATGACATCCTGAGTGCATTCCATAAATCGGTACGTGGTAGTGACGTCGATGCAGCTTTGCACTACCTGGCGAGATTGATCGTAGCCGGTGACTTAGAATCGCTGCTGCGCCGGATCAGTGCCATCGTCTATGAGGACATCGGACTCGCAAATCCAGCAATGGGACCAAAAGTTGCGGCAATGTGCGACATAGCTAGGCATATCGGGTTCCCAGAGGCGATAAATGGCCTTGGTGCGATCACCATTGAAATGTGCCTCTCACCCAAATCCAATAGCGCGCATCTAGCAGTTAACAAGGCAATAGCCGATGTAGAAGCTGGCAAGACGTACAAAGTGCCGAGTCATCTCATCAACAATCCTACTTACGACGACAAGCAGCCTTACAAGTATGCCCACGATTATGAGAATCACGTTGTGAGCCAACAATATCTTCCAGATGAATTGGTCGGGACAAGTTATTACGAGCCTCAGGACCATACAAAGATCGAAAAGCTCTTCCATGAGCAATATGCTTCAATTCGAAAACAACTCGGAAAGAGCAAATGAGATAATAAAGGCTTGTGCCCGCTTACCGGGACAAGCCTTTTTCTTATAGAACTTTACACAATTTGTCGCTTTGGGTATCAATAATCACCGGAATGATTATCGGCTTGCGTTTTGTTTCCTTGTACAAGTATTTCTGGACTTCGTAACGCACCGATTCTTTGTAGACTTTCCAGTCTATCGAACGCTGACTGAACTGCTTTTCGGTTATTTGACGATAAATCGCTTCGATCTGTTTGACGACTTCTTCATTGTCTTTCATATACATGAAGCCACGGCTGACAATTTCTGGCTGGTTGAGCATGATTCTTTCTTTTGCGTCGATATTCGCAATGATCAGGAGAAAACCGTCGTCGCTCAACAATTCGCGCTCTTTTAGGACGGTATCGTTGATGTCGGCTTCAAAGTTTCCGTCGATCAGGATCGATCCGTTCATAACCGTATCATGTTGCATTTCCAGGACTCCGTCCTTGAAGGTCACCACTTCTCCGTTGTCAATGACGACAACCTGTTCATGGGAGTAACCGTATTCCATCGCCAAATTATACTGAGCAAGTTGCAATCTGTACTCTCCGGTGATCGGAATGACGTATTTGGGTTTTAGAAGCGTATAAAGCAATTTCAAATCCTCGGTTGAGGCATGATAAAAAGACAATGCTTTCCTGTCGATGCGTACAAGGTCGACCCCGAGTCGATATAATGCGTCATACGTCTTGGCAGCGATTTTCTCAGTGCCAATGATCGGCGGGCACATCATCATCACCGTATCCGTAGTTTGGAGGTTGATGAGCCTATCGATGCCTTTAACCATTCTTTGTAGCATGAAGAAAGGTTCGTGTTTCTCACCGGTCACGAGAAAGACGACGTCGTCGAAATCGTTTTTGTTTGTCTCGTCGATAAATTTCAAATTGACAAGTCGATCGGGCGGGATCTGGATATACCCCATGGTTTCGCCGATGTCGACGAGCCTTTGGGCTTTCCGGCCGATGATCGAGATCTTCTTGTCTGCGGCCAAAGCTTCATTGATCACGCGTTGGATATTGGAAAGTTCTGTGGAATACATGGCGACAATTATCCGGTGTTCGGCAGTTCTGATCGTCTCACGAATCATCCGTGTCAAGTTGAAATCAGTCGTCGAATGCCCGATTGAGAGTGCGCCAGAAGATTCCGACAACAGCGCAAGCACGCCACGTTCATGAAATTCGGCCAACTTTTGGAAATCAGTCTGATAAAATGAGCCGCTGTTCATGTCGAAATTGAAGTCAGTCGCATAGACGATAACTCCGTCTTCAGTGATGATCCCAAAACCAGATGATTCCGGAATCGAGTGTGTCGTCGAGAAAAATTCGACCTGAAAATTGCCAAAATCAATAGGTTTCTTCCGTTCCACGATGTTGAGATTGACCGTATTCAGATCTATTTTTTGATCCTTCAACATATCTTTGACGACAGCGATTGAGAAGCTGGTTCCATATACTTTCACCGGTATGGCTGCCAACAACATCGGCAAAGCGCCGATGTGTTTGTCGTGCGCATGCGACACCAAGACGCCAACGACGTCTTCCTTGCGTGTCTCGAGATAACTGATGTCGGGAACGATGGCATCTATCCCAAGAAGTTCTCCCGAAGGGTGTTTCAATCCAGCGTCTAAAATCAGGATTTTACGATCGATTTCGACGCAATACATGTTCTTTCCATTTTCTCCGAGCCCACCAAGGGCATAAAAGCGAATTTGACTCATTGAGACCTCCTATTACATATCAAATACTATTATACCGAAAAAACCTCGCTATGGGAAATATTTAAGCGTTTTAAGCGATGTTTTATTGAGATTATCTTTGTTTTTCAGTGCGATTTGGCCAATTACATGTTACAATAATGGCGGTGAGAATATGAATTATCCGATCAAGCGTCCCCAACCAATCCAGAAGAGCACTTCCGCAGCCAACCGGGGAATGGACCTCGAACAGGCGATCAACGACACAAACCAATATTATATCGACAACGATATCGCTTATATCTACAAAAAGCCGATACCGATCCAAGTCGTCAAGGTCGATTATGCGAAAAGAAGCGCCGCAAAAATCAGCGAGGCTTATTACAAGATACCATCGACGACCGATTACAACGGTATCTACCGAGGAAGATACGTCGATTTCGAAGCCAAAGAGACGCGCTCAAAGACATCTTTTCCGCTGAAAAACATCCATAAGCACCAAGTCCAGCATTTGGACAACGTCCGGCGACATGGCGGAATCAGTTTCTTGATTGTGCATTTTTCTTTGCTCAACCGCTCATTTCTGCTCGATTCCGGATTCGTCACTCAGTACTACCAGCGCTCTGACATTGGAAAGAAGTCGATAACACTGGCAGAATTCATCGAAAATGGCCATGAACTCAAAGAAGCCTACGTCAAGCGTCTTGACTACCTTGGCGTGTTGGATAAGTACTATTTCGCAAAGCAATGATCGATCAAGCCTCTTAATAGAGGCTTTTTATTTGCTCTGCTCAGAAAAAGAAAATCCCGAAGCAAAGTTCGGGATTTTGTCAGTCTGTCTTGATGGATTTTGCGTATGTGACCAAAGTCTCATGGTTTTCTTCAATGACTCGCGTGAACAGCTTAGCTTGTTCAAGCGGATCGATTTGCGACTTGATCTCGCCTTCGGACAAGTCGAAGCTGAAAGCACCTTTAAGGTCATCATGATCGCTGGGTTTGATCCCGGGCAAAGTCTTGCCTTCAACAGAATCATGGAATGAATGACTCTCGCTTGTCTTCGACTTTTTCTTGCCTGACTTGATGATCTCATAGTATAAGCTCAAGCTTTCGGGATCTTTGTAATAGACGATCCGGTATGAAAGCACTGTGAACTTGTCGATAGTTAGACTGTATTCCAGCGCTTCCGAGAACTTTGATCTATGTCTACGTAATTTTGTCCCATTAGTTTTTTTCAGCCATGCAAGATCCTTTTTTGCCGCATCAAGTGACTTATGCATCTTTGTTACCGGATGATTTGACGATCAGGCGAACCATCTTTTCCGCAAAACCAACGGGATCCTTGATTGGCAGGCCTTCGATCAACAGGGCTTGATTATAAAGCACCCAGGCATAGTCGGATAGTTCAGCGGCTTCTGCCTGATGAACTTTCTCGAGGGCTCTGAACAATTCGTGTTTAGGGTTGATCTCGAGAATCTTCTCCGCCTTGACATCTTTCTGACCCGGCAGTTGGCCGATGACTTTTTCCATCTCGAAAGAGAGTCCTTCGCCACTGACAAGGCAGACAGGCGAATCGGTAAGACGAGTTGACAACTTGACATCCTTGACTTCGTCTTTCAAGATCTCTTTGAGACTCTCGAGCAAGGTCTGATTCTTGGTCTCAAGTTCCTTGAGATCCGAGAGTTCCTGCTCGTCAAGTATGTTTAGATCGCCTTGGTTGATCGACTTGAAAGTGTGTTTTTCATATTCGCCTAGCATCTGGATCATGAATTCATCAACATCATCAGTCAAGACGAGTACATCGTAACCCTTTTGTTTCAATAGATCCATCTGCGGAGATATGCGGATCGCTTCTTTGGATGACCTAGACCCGTAGTAGATTGCATCCTGGCCTTCGGGCATCTTCTCGACGTATTCTTTGAGCGTGACCATCGTTTCACCGTTTACGGTGTCGAAAAGCAATAGATCCTTCAACTGGTCTTTCTTTTCGCCAAAGTTATCGTAGACGCCGTATTTTAGGTTGACCCCGAATTCTTTCCAGAACTTCTGATACTTCTCTCGGTCGTTTTTCAAAGTCTTCTCGAGTTCATTGAGGACCTTCTTCTCGAGGTTCTGGCTGATCTTGATTAATTGACGATTGTGTTGCAAGATTTCCCGGCTGATGTTCAGCGAGAGATCCGGTGAGACGACCAACCCTTTGATGAAACGCAAATAATCCGGCACAAGCTCCTTGCATTTTTCCATGACGAAGACGCCTTTGGCGTAAAGTTGGAGACCTTTTTCATATTTTTCGGAATAAAGATTGTAAGGTGCTTTTCCCGGAATGAACACGAGCGCTTTATAAGTTAGCGCTCCTTCGACGTCGCTCCACAGGTTGATCAGGAAATCCTCGTAGTCGAAGTATTGCGAGCGGTAGAAATCTTGTAGTTCCTGTTCCGAGACTTCGCTCTTATTCTTGTTCCAGATCGGAACCATCGAGTTAAGCGTCTCATTCTCGATCACCGTATCAAATTTGCCTTCGATCTCCTTGCCTTCGTCATCGAGTCGAGGTTTTTCAACTTCTTTTTCCAAGGTTATCGGATAGCGAACG
>JAFGQT010000114.1 GCA_016935515.1 Bacilli bacterium | reverse complement strand
AGAAGAAGTTTTCAGAAGCAGACGAACTTCGTAAGACACTCATGGAAAGAAATCTTATATGACGCTCGCAAACGGATTGTCATTGGCTTATATCGGCGATGCATATTATGAACTTTCCATTCGTAAATATCTCCTTGATCAAGGCTTGACCAAGGTCAACGATCTTCACAAACAGGCTATTCGCTTTACCTCTGCTACGGGTCAAGGAAAAGCCATGCAGGCTTTGCTGGAGTCGGGACTTAGTGAAACGGAAATCGGAGCTTTTCGCCGGGGGCGAAATTCGGAGACGATTCGCAAACCGAAAAACGCCGATCTCGCAACCTATCATTTGGCAACCGGCTTTGAAGCTTTGATCGGATTTCTTTACCTTGAAGGCCATCAGGAGCGTTTGGACGATATTATCGCAAAGAGCATTCTCGCAGTTGAGCAAAACCTTGAATGATTCAAGGTTTTTTTCTTGAAAAGGGCACATGTAATTTCAAGAAAAAAAACAAAGAAATATGGTAAAATAGGACTGGTGATATAAATGAGTATTATCTTATATGGCAAGAATCCGGTATTGGAGATTCTCAATACCAACAGGACAATCCAACAGGCATACATCTTGGAGAATTCAAACCGAGATCTTTACGAGCGACTCCAGGAGCGCGGCGTTCCGATAACCGTCATGAATCGCAAGCGTTTTGACGAACGCTTTACCGGAGTAAATCAAGGCATAGTGATCGAAGTTGAAAACTACAAGATCCTTTCAATTCAAGAAATGCTTGAGAAGATCGATTTAGCGTCAAACCCGCTTATTCTCATGTTGGATCAGATTCAGGATCCGCATAACTTTGGTGCGATAATCCGCAGCGCTGAAGCCGGAGGCGTAGGTGCGATAATCATTCCGAAGAATCGCAGCGTATCAATAAATGCCACCGTGGTCAAGGCGGCTTCGGGAGCGATCGAATATATCGACATAGTTGAAGTCATCAATCTCAATCAAGCTGTAGAAACGCTCAAAAAAGCAGGATTCTGGATCGTAGGAACTTCGCTTGACGCCAAGCAAAGTTATGAAGAGATTTATGTCGATCGACCGGTATGCCTTGTCATCGGAAACGAAGGAAAAGGCATGTCAAGGTTACTCAAGGAACATTGCGATCTGCTTGTGAAAATACCGATGGTTGGCAAGATCAACAGTTTGAACGCTTCCGTGGGCACCGCAATCATAATATTCGACATATTGCGCAGAAAGAAGTGATCTAAGCTGCTGTTTCGCGATTATAACGATTTTGAGATCATCAATTTGGTAAAACAAGGAAACGAGGAAGCCTTGGCATTGATGATCGACAAATATCGACCTTTGATTGCGAAAAAGATCAGCAAATTCAACTTCGGACGCGATTATGAGGATAGTTTCCAAGAAGCGACGCTCCTTTTGTATAAATCGATAATGAAGTTCGAAGAACGTTTCAACAAGTCGTTCACAAGGTATTTCGAAAACAATCTCGAGAACCATTTCATCTCTAAAATACGCAAACTGAAGAGTTACAGGAAGTTCGTCGTAAACAAGTTCCCGATGATTTGTGAACTGCATGTCGACGAGTCTTCAAAACAGTATTACGGCGAACAGGAGATACTTGATGTGATTAAAGAATTCTCACAACTTGAGAAAGAAGTCTTCAGACTCCGCTACATTGAAGAAAAAACTCCTGTTGAAACAGCTGAAATAGTCGGTTGCGACGTCAAAAGAGTCTATAACGCGATGGATCGGATTCGTCACAAACTAAAAATACATTTGGACATATGATTTTCTTGACAAAAGCGCCAAGATTTGATACAGTTATTAAGCAAGCGAGTTGATGATAATGAAGAAAAAAGTAGCTCTGATCTGTCAGGAGTGCAAGTCGCGCAACTATGAGATCCAGAAGAGCGACAAACGGACAGAAAGATTCGAGATTTTAAAATATTGCAGCACCTGCAAAAAACATACCTTGCATAAGGAAGGCAAGTAGGAGGATATAATGGCTCAAGAAAAGAAAGCCGAAGCAACTAAGGCTGAAAAACAGAAGAAAATCAAAGTCGACAAGGTTTCCGTCCAACCCGAGGAAAAACACTCGAGAGTTATGGAAATCCTGAAAAAAGAATATGCATTCGAGAACTGGTTACTGGCAATACTGTCTCCGGTTTTGGTCTTATACGGCGTGTACATCATCATTGGCAAGTTTGGCACAGTAGACTTGGCAGCGATTTTGGGAACATCGGGAGTCGGATTCATCGATTTCTTCTTCAATACCACATTGAAGCGTGTTCTGACCGGTGTGTTCTTGATCTTGATCGGCGCATTGGTCATCGTATACTTGGCAATTCCATTGATGCGTCCGAGCATCGCGGAAATGAAGAAAGTTTCTTGGCCAACAGCGAAATCCCTAGCCACCAACACTTCACGAGTGTTCATCTTCTTAGTTTTCCTGATGCTTGTCTTCACGATCTACGGTTTCATTCTCGAACCGCTATTCAAATTGATCCTGCCGTTGCAGAGTTGAAGGTTTGACTAATGGATAGTTCCAAAAGATTGTGGTACATCGTTCAAACATACTCAGGTTTTGAAAACTCGGTAAAGGAAAACCTCCTGCGCCGAATCGAAACCATGCAGATGGAGAACAAAATCTTCCAGGTCATGATTCCGGAAGAGTTAAGAACCGAAAAGAAACCCGACGGCTCGATGAAAGAAAAAATGGTCAAGATGTTTCCGGGTTATGTTTTCATTGAAATGATCGTCACCGACGATTCATGGTTCGTTGTCCGTAACACCCCGGGAGTAACAGGATTTCTCGGCAGTAGTGGTGGCGGAACTAAACCTATTCCCCTGCTTCCAGACGAGATCAACCCGATCCTGAAGAAGTGCGGTTTGTTGCAGGCGCAAAAGCTGAACGCCAAACCCGGACAGAACGTCAAAGTCTCTACCGGTCCGTTTGCTGGCCAGATTGGAATCATTGACGCGATCGACGATGAAAAAGGCAAAGTCAACATCCTTGTGGACATGTTCGGCAGAAAGACGCCGATCGAACTTGATTTTGCGGAAATAGAAGTATTATAAAAGCCAGCGAGCTGGCTTTTTTTTATTTACATTACTTTTGGCGATTTGACGAATAACACACGAAAAACTGTCCTTGGTTTGTTATAATATATAGAATGGGATTATCAATTGTCACATGATGAATGAGGTGGAGCATGATTAAACTTGTCAATGTATCAAAGTATTACCATACCAACAATGTTGTTGCCTTGGGACTTCGCAAGGCTAATCTCGAACTCAGGCTGAATGAATTCATTGCGGTCGTCGGAGAATCTGGATCCGGAAAAACGACGCTTTTGAACGTCATTTCCGGTATAGATTCCTATGAAGAAGGCGAAATGTATATTAACGGAGAAGAGACGTCATATTTTTCGACTTCCGATTTGGAAAATTACCGCAAAAAATATATTGCCTTTGTCTTCCAAAATTATAATCTCGTCGATTCGTTCACGGTACTTCAGAACGTCGAGTTGCCGCTGTTGTTGGCTGGCTATTCAAAAAGCGAAGCGAAGCAACGCGCGCTAGAGATAATCAAACGCGTCGGTTTGGAGAAGCACGTCCGTCATAAGGCAACGAAACTATCAGGCGGTCAGAAACAACGTGTGGTCATCGCCCGGGCATTGGCGAAGAATTGTCCAATCATTGCCGCTGACGAGCCTACGGGGAATCTTGATTCCGAGTCGGCAAGACAAATCCTTGAATTGTTACATGAGATAGCAAAAGACAAACTGGTAATTGTCGTAACTCACGATTTTGAACAAGTGAAGGAATATGCAACAAGAAAAATCAGGATTTACGATGGCGAAATCGTCGAGGATGTCGAAATCAACAAGGTCAACAAACGCGATCTTCCTGTTATTGGAGACGAAGAACGTAAGATCCGGATCGAAGAACATATCAGAATGGCTTTCAACAATTTGTTGGCCGTTCCCAAGAAGAGTATTCTGATGGTGCTTGTCTTCTTTGTCTTTTCCTTCTTTGTGGCAATGGTATATGGTGCTTACAATTTGGCTGCTTCAGGTGAAAGCGAGTCCTACGATTATTATAACCAAGAGAGTTTTGAAAATCGCAGCATCTCCCGGCTTGTCATGAACAAGCAAGACAAATCGGCTTTCACTGAGGAAGAACTTGCGGATATCGCCTCGATGTCTCAGGTCAATACGGTAGTACCTTTTGATTATTTACTAGATATTTCGGTAAGTTTTTCATCTCAGTTAAGGATCGAGGCCTTGGACTACAACTTCAATTATCTAGGGTATGTCCAATTTCTCCCACAATCGTTGATTTCTGATCAACCGGAATTGATTGCTCACGGAGTGATGCCTACGCTTGACGATCAAGTGTTGATCGTCATGCCGGAGTCAATGATTAACGACACACAGGCACAAGAAATCTATCTCGACCAAATCTATGACGCAAACGGATCGCGCAATATGTCGATATCGCCGGAGACAAGTTATGAAATCGTCGGAATGGTCGCTGGCGAAGATTTGTTCCTCGATATTGAGAACACCTATTTTATTGTCTCAGACCAAGAGTTTGAACGTTTGGCTCACCGTTATTATCCTGCCTTTTTGAGAAATACGACCATGAGCGTCTCCAAGGCGGGCGTTGATCTCAAGATGTATCCCGAGATCTTCACCGAGCTATTGCTCTACAATGGTCTAAAGATTGTGGCCAGCGAATCGCTCGATGATGATGAGATGCTGTTTACTTACGATCTTGCTTACTATTTTTGCGATACATCACTTTCCGGTGACTGCGATCAGTTAGAAGCGGATATCTCCTTTGTGGACGGATATTCATCGTTGGAACTGACGGACATGCAAATCGACATTATGTCTGAAGACGAATATCAAACCCTCTATGTAAGTTCTGCAGTCTATGACCAGATATTTTATGACGACGTCTATCAAGTCACCGTCTTTGCGGATTCGGACGTCAACGTCTCAAGGCTTTTTAGCAGCCTGAAAAACATCAAGGTTTCTGGAGAAGAGAAGTACAAGGTCATCTATCCGTTCGACTTCCAAACAGATGACCAGTTCGGGGCGGCTATTAGTTTCTTTGAAACTTTGGGGATGCTGATAGCCTTGATAGCTACAATCATCGGATCGACTTTCTTGAGTTACATCATCTTTAGAACGATCATCAATACCAAGCTGAAGGACTACGCAATTTTCAGGACGGTAGGAGCCAACCAAATGGTCATCAGATTCCTGATCTATCTTGAGAACGTCTTTGTCGTCATCTTTAGTTTTGCGATCTTTGTTGCTTTCACCGTGGTGCTAAAGAACACTGATTTTATCACTCGATACAGTCCGTTTTACGCGTTGAAGGTGTTTGTTTTTACTGATTATGTTATTTATTTCGGCATCATGATCTTGATGTCCGTCTTGATATCAAGCCGTTACTGCGGCCGCGTTTTCAGGGATACGGTTCAAACCTCCCTGAAGGCCGAATAGGGGGTGACGACGATGATCAGTGTAAAGAATCTTGACAAATATTTCAACAAGGGCAAACAAAATGAGATCCACGTCATCAACAACACTTCGATCGATTTCCCCGAAACCGGGCTTGTGGCCCTGACCGGCCCTTCTGGATGCGGAAAAACGACTTTACTCAACGTCATTGGCGGTCTAGATAAGTTCGCCAAGGGCGAGATCTATTTTGACGGAAATATTATCAAAAAATACAAACCGTTGGAATGGGATATCCTCAGAAACAAATATGTCGGATACATCTTCCAAAACTACAACCTTCTGACCGACAAAACCGTCTATGAAAATGTGGAAATCAGTTTGAACATGGCTGGTCTTTACGACAAGGAGAAGACTGAAGAAAGAATCAACTACGTACTTGACAGCGTCGGAATGTACAATTATCGTCGCCGTAACGTTCAAGCTCTCTCCGGTGGCCAGCAACAACGTGTTGCCATTGCCAGAGCAATCGCGAAAAACCCGAAAGTAGTTCTCGCCGATGAGCCGACTGGCAATCTGGATGTGAACAACACTTTTGAGATCATGAGCATCATCAAGAAGATCAGCCAGACTTGTCTTGTGATTCTGGTAAGCCACGAGCGCGAACTAGTCGATTTCTACGCCGATAGAATCATTGAGCTTAAGGACGGAGAGATCATCAACGATTTCGACAATCAGGGCGACAAGACGCTTGAACACGTCGACTCACGCAACATTTATTTGCGGGATCTTGAAAAAGAAACGACTGCTGATCCAGTTCCTATCGAGTATTTTTATGAACGAGCTCCCGGAAACCGGCCGAATATCAAAGTCATAAGTGTAAACAACACGATTTACATCAAGGCTGATGCCGATCAGAAAATCAAGTATGTGACCGATGATTCTGAAGTGCGACTTCTGGATCAAAACTACAAAAAACCAGAAACATCAGACGTAACCCAACACATCTTCGATCTGCATCAATTCGGCAAGATCGACATCGATTCCAACCGGCATTCATTCATTCGTTTCAAGGATACGCTCAAGGCGGGGTTCTTGAAATTGATCCACAAACGCAAACTGATATCAAAAATGTTCCTTTTGGCTTATTTTGTCATATCTGCTTTGATTGCCTATAACTTGGCTACGCTTACCAACATCACTTCGGTTCAGGATGAGGATTTTCTGACGACATCGCGCAATCTTGTCTCGGTCGAAATCACGAATTCGATGGATGTTGATGACGTTTACGAAATCTTGGAAAACTCAAGTGCAACAAATTTGAGTTACTATCAAAATACACAATTGACTACTTTCAATTACAGCAATTTCTATCAAAGTGACAAACAGTCTTATTATGGAGGCTACGGAAATCAGTTCTACGGTTATCCAGTCCGAGTGTCTTCTTTGACCAGCCCAAGCATAGTGATTGGATCGCTTCCAACCACCAACCGCCAAGTTGCAATCGACAAATGGTTGGCAGATGAGCTCTTGGAAAAGTCGGATGTGATAAATATGGGCGGATCGTCTTACGAAGATCTACTAGACATTACTATCACCCCGAATGGGTATATGACTGAACTAGAGATTGTTGGGATCATCGACACGGATTCGCCGATCATGGTCGTAACCGACGCTAATTTTCCGATTTTTTACAGAAGTTATTCCTCTGGAACTGTTTTTCTTCCGCGCGGAGTCGCGCTTGGCGATTATAACATAACCGAGGGCCGCGATATTGCGGGAGAAGGCGAGGTATTGGTTAGCGAAAATGCAATCTTTGAAGTTGGTCAAGTTTATACTGCAAATAATATTGAATATGATATCGTTGGCAAGTTTGCTTCGGATACCATATCATATAACATTCTCGACGACGCGTCGTATGAACGTTTTGTATTGTCACAAGTGATTTCCGATAAAGAATACTATTACGAGGAATCACTGATTCACTTTGAAACCGATGATGTTGAATTAACGGTCTCCGAGATCGATGATCTGGGTTTTATCGCCAAAGACGCATATGAAGCAGCCAGAGCGGAACACACCGAGTGGGTCGCCCGAGAAATCGCGGGCAAGTTGAGGATGATCACCATTGCCTTGGTTGGGTCTTTAGTCTATCTCGTATTCATGATGCGTTCAAGCATCCTTAGCCGCGTTAAGGAAATTGGTATCTACAGATCGATTGGCGCAACTAGGAGGGACGTGGCGAAGATATTCGTATCGGAAATCCTCGCCTTCACAACGATAGGATCTCTGTTTGGATATGTGGTGATGACCATCATAATCATTCAGTTCCAGCGACTTAATCCCTTGGCAGTGGAGGAGTTCTATTTTCCGCTCCATATCTTCTTAGCAGGCATCATTGGGATCTATTTGTTGAACATTTTGTTCGGCATGTCTCCGGTGTTCACATTGCTCCAAAAGACGCCGTCGGAGATCAACGCAAAATACGATATTTGATGAATTGATAATGGCCACATTTCCGAGAAAAAAACCTTGACATCGGGAGTGTGGCTATTGTATAATATTTCAGCGTGTGTATTATCAACGCAAGCGTGGGAGGACGTCAGTCCAATAACCACATCACGAAAATAAGGAGGTGTCTTTCGTGGCTAAAGAAATCAAGACCGTCGTGAAGCTGCAAATACCTGGAGGCAAGGCTACACCAGCCCCGCCAATCGGACCAGCTTTGGGACAAGCGCAAGTAAACATTCAGCAATTCTGTGTTCAGTTCAACGAACGCACAAAGGAACAAGTTGGCAGCATCATTCCCGTAGTGATCACTGTCTATGATGACCGATCTTTTGCTTTCATCACCAAAACCCCGCCCGCAAGCGATCTGTTGAAGAAAGCCTGCAAGATTCAAAAGGGTGCTGGCAACTCGAAGAAAGAAACGGTCGCAACCATCACAAGGGCGCAATTGAGAGAAATCGCAACTGTCAAAATGCCTGACTTGAATGCTAACGATGTGGAAGCCGCTGCGAGAATTATTGAAGGCTCCGCGAGAAACATGGGAATTGTCGTAGTTGACTAGATACTAGTTGTTTAGCAATATACAACTATATATGGGAGGACATTCCGCTAAAACCAGATATAGGAGGATAAAACAATGGCAAAAAAAGGAAAGAAATACATAGCAGCACTTGCCAAGATTGAAAAAGGAAAGAAATACCCGATCCTGGAAGCAGCTGAACTGGTCAAGTCGATCGCATTCGAAAAATTCGATGCGACAGTCGAATTGGCTTTGAATCTCAATCTTGATCCCCGTAAAGCCGAACAAAACTTGCGTGGCGCGCTTGTGTTGCCCCACGGTACAGGTAAGGAAAAACGGGTACTGGTATTCGCCAGAGGCGAAAAAGCGAAAGAAGCGAAAGAAGCCGGAGCCGATTTCGTCGGCGACGAGGATCTCGTTCAACAGATCCAAGGCGGTTGGTTCGAGTTCGATGTTGTGATTGCGACGCCGGACATGATGGGAACGCTTGGAAAGATCGGTAGATTGTTGGGCCCGAAAGGCTTAATGCCAAACCCGAAGACCGGTACGGTAACGATGGATATCCAAAAAGCTGTAACCGAATCCAAAGGTGGCAAGATCACTTACCGCGTCGACAAGAACGGAAACATCCAGGCAGTCGTTGGCAAGGTTTCGTTTGAACCGCAGAATTTGGTTGAGAACATCAAGTCAGTCATCGACGTGATCACCAGAGCCAAGCCATCTACGGTCAAGGGCGTGTATCTCAAGAATGCCGCAATTGCCTCGACCATGGGTCCTGGCGTAGATTTAGAAGTTTAAAAAAGTAAATATCTTTATCGAAGACAGCAGGGGCATATGCTTAATAATCCTGCCGAGACAAAGAAGATGAATGCAATTTATTTATTCCTCTTTTCTCGCGAAAAGAGGTTTTCTTTTCAAAAAGACATGAACAAGGAGGTAAGAAAATGTCGAGAGAAACAGTGATTCAGGCAAAACAGGAAGCAGTTGACCAAGTCACAGAAAAGATGTCCAAGGCGAAATCGATCGTCCTTGCTGAATATCGCGGACTGACTGTAGAAAAAACTGAGTTTCTGCGTCGTCAGTTGCGTAAAGAAGGCTGTGAAATGGTCGTTATCAAAAACAATATTTCACGTCGCGCAGCCAAAGTCGCAGGTTACGAAGCCCTGGATGCGGATTTAGCCGGACCAAATGGTGTAGTGTTCGCTTATAATGATTCCGTATCAGCCGCAAAAGTGCTTTTCGAGTTTGCCAGAAAAAACCCGAAACTAGTCATCAAATCCGGCGTCGTCGACGGAGACTACTATGAATCGGCGGAAATCAAACAAATCGCAACCCTGCCACCAAAAGAGACATTGCTTGCGATGTTGGCAACACAATTGTTCGCACCACTAAGAGATCTGGCCATTGGCTTGGATCTAGTATCAAACAGAGAATAATCGAAAAATTGGAGGAAAAATCAAAATGGCAAAAATCACAGTTAATGAATTTATCGAATCTTTAAAAGAAATGACAATTCTCGAAATCAAAGCCCTCATCGACGCGATGAAGGAAGAATTCGGGGTTGATCCATCAGCAGTATCCGCAGCACCAGTTCAACAAGCAGTCGAAGAAGAAGAACAAGGCCCGAAGGAATTCGACGTCGTTCTTACCAGCGTTGGACAAAGCAAAGTTTCAGTCATCAAAGTTGTTCGTGAACTCACCGGTCTTGGTTTGATCGAAGCGAAGAAACTTGTTGATGAAGCGCCAAAAGCGATCAAAGAAAAAGTCAAAGAAGACGAAGCAAAAGAAATCGCCAAGAAGCTTACGGAAGCTGGAGCAACTGTCGAACTTAAATAAGCAACAACCACTAAGCAAAGCCTGAGGATAACTCAGGTTTTTGACGTTTTAGGGGAGGCTGCCAATTTGAGTCATTATTACTCCAGGGACAACGATCTTCTGGAATCAAAACCAAAGGAATTTGAGTGCGTCGTCGCAGGAAATCGATATCGATTTCTGACTGATCGGGGCGTTTTTTCCCGTGACGGACTTGATTTTGGATCAAGACTACTGCTTGAAACGCTGATACCTGATGTTTCTGGCAGGATTCTCGATCTTGGCTGTGGTTATGGTCCGATCGGGATTGCCCTAGCCAAAAGCTGCAACGCAGAAGTGGTGATGGCAGATGTCAATCGCCGGGCAATCGAACTTGCCAAGAGAAACTCAGGTCTTAACAAGGTATCTGTGGACGTGCGCTTGAGTGATGGTTTGTCGGAAGTCGAGGGAGACTTCGATTATATCGTTACCAATCCGCCAATCCGGGCCGGCAAAGCTGTTTATTACAGTTGGTTCAAAGAAGCAAAGGAACGATTGCGATCGGATGGCAAGCTTGTTTTCGTTATGCGCAAGGATCAAGGAGCATTGTCCGCAATAGCGCATTGCAAAGATCTTTACGGCAAAGCCGACGTTATCGCCAAGAAATCAGGATATTTCATCGTATTATGTCAAAAATGTTTGACTATTTGACACAGCAGTGTTAAAATATTTAAATGCGATAGAATGCGCATTTTTCCATTTCTTAGGCACAATTGAATTTTTTCATATATCGATCAATTAAATATGGGGTGATCTTGTGGATTATAAAACCGTCAAATACGGTAAAAGAAGAGAAAGAAGAAATTACTCGCGCGTTAAGTCAAATGTGGAACTACCCAATTTGATTGATGTACAGACACTCTCCTTTGACTGGTTTGTCAAAACCGGCATTAAGGAGCTGTTCGATGATTTGTCTCCCATCACCAACTTTACGGGCAATCTTGAACTCTATTTTGGTGAATACGAACTTGAACCGGAGAAACATTCCGTACAAGAGTGCAAGGAAAAGGATCTAACTTATTCCCGACCGCTCAAAGTTAAAGTTCAACTGAGAAACAAGGACGTCATCGACAAAGAAACCGGTGAAGTTATTACCGACAGCATCAAGGAACAGAAGATCTTCATGGGCGACATCCCGATGATGTCTCAAGTTGGAAGCTTCATCATCAACGGATCCGAGAGAGTCATCGTTTCCCAGATAGTACGTTCCTCAGGCGTTTTCTTTTCCGAAGAAATCGACAAGAAAACGTTGCAAAGAAAGTATCTCGGGCAAGTCATTCCGACTCGTGGAGCTTGGTTGGAATTCGAAATTGGTTCGAAAGACATTCTTTATGCAAAAATCGACCGCTCAAAGAAAATTCCGCTTTCGATAATGATCAGAGCCCTCGGCTTTTCATCAAACGAACAGATTTTTGGTTTATTCGGAGAACATCCGTTGCTAAAAAATACCGCAGAGAAAGATGATATCGAGTCTTCTGAAGACGCGATCAAAGAAGTCTATGCGAAAATACGTCAAGGCGAAACGGCTACCATAGAAGGAGCGCGTAATTTTTTCGTTACCAGACTCTATGATGAGAAACGCTATGATTTGGCTGAAGTAGGCCGTTTCAAGGTGAATCAGAAACTCGATGTGACCTCACGTATCGCCCTGTTGCTCGACCAAGGAGTTTCTATCAAATTCGCCACTGATATCATCGACAACGAGACCGGTGAAATCGTGTTCCAAAAGGGTGACAAGCTTGATGAACCAGCACTTGAACAAATCAGGAAAAATAGAAAATACATCATCAAGAAAGTTGTTTTCGACGATGCGCTTGAAGCGGAATTGAAACAACATTTGGATCGTCAAGCAAGAAAAGAAATCGCTCCTGAAAATTCCAATGAAGATTTCATCGAAAATGTCGTTCGCGATACTTTCATCGAGTCCATTGATTTATTGGTCGGCGAAGATGGAACCAGCAAATCTGTAAGAATGATTGGTAACTTCTCTGATGAGAACCGTCTTCACATCACAACTTCGGACATCATCGCCAGCATTTCCTATTATATCAACCTGTTTGATCGTATCGGTTCACTTGATGACATCGACCATCTTGGCAACCGCAGACTGCGTCTGATTGGCGAACTGCTCAAAAACCAGTTCCGGATCGGTCTAGCGAAGATGGAGAAAAATGTCAAGGACAGGATGTCGACAAAAGAATCCAAGGAATTGACACCACAAAACCTAATCAACATCAGACCACTCACTTCTTCGCTGAAGGAGTTTTTCGGCTCGAGCCAGTTGTCTCAATTCATGCAACAGACAAATCCACTTGATGAACTTACGCACAAACGGCGTATCTCGGCTCTTGGACCAGGCGGACTCACCAGAGACCGTGCCGGTTTTGAGGTTCGTGACGTGCATCAGTCGCATTACGGTCGAATTTGTCCGATCGAAACGCCTGAAGGCCAGAACATCGGCTTGATCAATTCATTGGCATGTTATGTCAGAGTAAACAAATATGGTTTCATGGAAACACCATATCTCAAGATAGATCCAATCACCAGAATAGTTACAGATGAGATCGTTTATCTTTCAGCTGACGACGAGCAAAAACACGTCATCGCACAGGCGAACGTAAAACTCAATGACGACAGGACTTTGAAAGAAGAACGCGTTGTCGCAAGACACATGGGTGAAACGAAAATCTATGATCGCGATCGATGCGACTATATGGACGTTTCACCGAAACAGATCGTTTCGGTCTCAACTGCTTGCATTCCCTTCCTGGAACATGACGATGCAAACCGCGCCCTAATGGGAGCGAACATGCAGCGCCAAGCCATCCCACTACTGAAACCGGAAGCACCGTTTGTTGGAACCGGAATCGAACACAAGACGGCTCATGACTCGGGTTCGGCAGTCATCGCCATGAGCGATGGTGTTGTCGAACAAGTCGACGGCTTGCAGGTCAAGGTCAGACGCTTTGATGGCGGTCTTGACGTATACCCATTACAGAAATTCATGCGCAGCAATCAAGGCACTTGCATCAACCAAACCCCGATTGTCAAGATCGGCGAGGAAATCAAGGCTGACGACATTATCGCTGATGGTCCTTCGATGGATGACGGTGAGCTCTCCTTGGGTAGAAACGTTATCGTAGCCTTCATGACTTGGAACGGTTATAACTATGAAGATGCCGTAATCATGAATGAAAGACTGGTTCGTGAAGACGTCTATACATCAATCCATATTGAAAAATACGAACTTGAAGCTAGAGACACAAAACTTGGCAAAGAAGAAATAACCCGCGAAATACCTAACGTAGGTGAAGAGGGCAGAAAATACCTTGACGCTCAGGGGATCATCATTCCTGGAGCCGAAGTCAAGGAAGGCGACATCCTGGTTGGAAAGGTAACACCAAAAGGCGTAACCGACCCGACTCCAGAAGACAGACTTCTCTTGGCAATATTTGGTGAGAAATCACGTGAAGTCCGCGATACATCCCTTCGCGTTCCTCATGGCGGCGGCGGCATCGTTCACAGTGTGAAAGTCTTCACACGTGAAGAAGACGAGCTATCTCCGGGCGTAAACACCGTAGTTCGCGTCTATATCGTCCAAAAACGGAAAATTTCCGAGGGCGACAAGATGGCCGGACGCCACGGAAACAAAGGTGTCATCTCGAAAATACTACCGACAGAGGATATGCCTTATCTCGAAGACGGCACTCCAATCGACATCATGTTGAATCCGCTCGGCGTTCCTTCACGTATGAATATCGGTCAGGTTTTGGAAATCCATCTCGGCATGGCAGCCAAGAGACTTGGCATTCACGTCGCGACTCCGGTCTTTGATGGCGTTGAACATTATGACCTAGACGAGATCATGAAAGAAGCTGGAATGAGCGAAGACGGCAAATACGTTCTTTATGACGGACGTACAGGCGAGAAATTCGACAACAAGGTTTCGGTTGGCGTCATGTACATGATCAAACTGGATCACATGGTTGACGACAAACTCCACGCCAGAAGCGTCGGACCATACACGCTTGTTACGCAACAGCCGATGGGCGGTAAGGCCCAAAACGGTGGACAACGTTTTGGTGAGATGGAAGTTTGGGCACTTGAAGCATATGGAGCAGCATATACCCTCCAGGAGATGTTGACGGTCAAGTCCGACGACATCATCGGCAGAAACAAAGTCTTCCGTGCCATCGTGGACGGACAACCGATTCCAGATCCAAGCCTTCCGGAGTCGTTCCGAGTATTGACCCGCGAACTTCGTTCTCTGGGCATATATGTTGAACTAATCAACAGGGATTCCGGAACCAATGAAGTCAATAAGTCCTTAGTCGACGACGAAGTCGAAGACTACATATCAAAATACGGATTTCAATCTTAAGAAAGGGGAGATAATCGCATGAGTCAAAAATATTCGCATTTGAAAATCCGACTCGCATCTCCCGAAGAGATCCGCAGTTGGTCATACGGTGAAGTAAAAAAGCACGAAACAATCAATTACCGAACTCTCAAACCGGAAAAAGACGGTCTGTTCTGCGAAGTAATCTTCGGACCTACCAAGGATTATCAATGCGCTTGCTCGAACAAATCGAAACGCAGTTCGCATCCAGGAAAAAAATGCCCGGTTTGCGGAGTAGAATATACTGAAAGCAAAGTCAGACGCGAACGCATGGGTCACATCGAACTCGCTGCCCCAGTCGTTCATGCCTGGTATCTGCGCAACACGCCCTCGAGACTTGCCATATTGTTGGATATAAAGTCAAAGGAACTTGAAGAAGTCGTATATCTTGCGTCTTATATCGTCGTTGATCCTGGCGATACAGACCTGCAGTTCAAACAGATCCTTTCCGAGGCTGATTACACGCATTATTATTTTGAATACGGAAGTCGTTTCCGCGCCTTGACAGGTGCAGAGGCAGTCAAATACTTGCTTAAGAAGATCGACTTGGAAAAAGAAGCGCTCAATCTCAGAATCGAACTGAAGACCGCTTCCAAACAACGTCGCGACAAGATCATCAAACGGCTGAATGTCGTCGAAGCTTTCAACGGGTCTGACAACAAGCCGGAATGGATGGTTATGGATGTTCTTCCCGTCATTCCACCGGACTTGCGTCCGATGGTCCAACTTGACGGCGGACGTTTTGCGACGACCGACCTGAATGATCTTTACCGCAGGATCTTAAACCGCAACAATCGATTGAAACGTCAATTCGACCAAGGCGCACCGCATCTCATCACCAAGAATGAGAAGCGGATGTTGCAAGAGGCCGTCGACGCCTTGATCGACAACTCCAAACGCGGCCGTAAAGTCGTTGTGGAAAGAAACCGCGCCCTGAAATCGTTGTCCGATATGCTACGCGGTAAACAAGGCCGTTTCCGTCAGAACCTGCTGGGAAAACGCGTTGACTACTCTGGACGTTCGGTTATCGTCGTCGGACCAGACTTGGAAATGTACCAATGCGGTCTGCCAAAAGAAATGGCGATCATCCTATTCAAACCGTTCGTCATCCGCGAACTGATTGCCAGAGGAATAACTTCGAATATCCGCAGCGCCAAAGGCATGATCGAAAGACTTGACGGCAGGATTTGGGGTGTGCTGGAAGACGTGATTCGGGAACATCCTGTATTGCTGAACCGGGCTCCGACGCTGCATAGACTTGGTATCCAAGCATTCGAACCGATCTTGGTCGAAGGCAAGGCCATCAGGCTTCATCCGCTTGTGACCACGGCTTTCAACGCCGACTTTGACGGCGACCAGATGGCTGTTCACGTACCACTATCCGAAGAAGCGCAGGCCGAGGCTAGAGTCTTGATGCTGGCTTCAAACAACATCTTGAATCCAAAAGACGGAAAGCCGGTCGTTACACCTTCCCAGGACATGGTTCTCGGAAACTATTATCTGACACTCGAGAAACAAGGTGAACCTGGAGAGGGATCGATCTACAAGGATTACAACGAAGTGATACTCGCGTTCGAAAACAGACTCATAACTTTACATTCCAAGATTGCAATCAGAGCTGCATCCCTTGAGCGTCCACTTCGCGAGGAACTGAAAAACCATTACTTATTAACGACGCCAGGCAAACTGATTTTTAATACTATTTTGCCAAACACCTTCCCATACATCAACGAACCGACTAAAGAAAACTTAGAGGAAGAAACTCCGGCAGAATACTTTGTCGCTCCCGGACATGACGTCAGGGAAATGGTAAAGAAAAGCAAAGAAGTATCACCGTTTAAGAAGAAGTTCTTGAGCATGATCATTGCGCAGATTTTCGCCAAATACAAGATCAACGAGACTTCAAAGATGCTTGACAAGATGAAAAACATCGGATTCAAGTATTCTACGATTGCGGGTATCACTGTAGCGGCGAGCGATGTCAAAATCTACTCGAAGAAACAAGAAATTCTCGAACTGCATGAAAAAAACATCGACGAAATCTACGGTCTTTATAATATGGGTCTTCTAACCGATAATGAACGTTCCAAACTTGTCATCGAACAATGGGCGAACGCCAAGGATGAAATCCAAAGAGGCTTGATCGATGAACTCGATAATGAAAACCATATCTTTATGATGAGCGATTCGGGTGCTCGAGGCAACGCTTCGAACTTCACCCAGCTCGCTGGTATGCGCGGTTTGATGGCCAACCCGTCCGGCGGCACGATCGAATTGCCGATCAAGGCCTCGTTCCGTGAAGGTTTGACGATGAGTGAATTCTTCATCTCGACCCACGGAGCCAGAAAAGGTTCAACCGACACCGCGTTGAAGACAGCTGAGTCTGGGTATCTTACCCGCAGACTGGTTGACGTCAGCCAAGACGTAGTCATTACCGAAGAAGACTGCGGAACCGACAGAGGCGTACGCGTCAAGGCTATCCTTGACCGCGACGGCAAAGTCATCGAATCTCTGTTCGATCGCATTCTTGGACGTTATGCGTCCGTTGATTATATCCACCCCTTTACCGGAGAAATTCTCGTCGGAAAGAACCGTTATATCTCCGAAGAAATTGCCAAGTCGATCGTCGATTCCGCAGTCAACCCGAATGATCCTGGCGAAGTCAAGGATATTTCAGTACCAATTCGTACAGCCTTGACCTGCACTGCAAAAGTCGGGATCTGCCGCAAATGTTATGGTCAGAACCTGGCAACCGGTGAAAAAGCCGAAGTCGGCGAATCGGTAGGCGTCATCGCCGCCCAGTCGATCGGTGAACCAGGAACCCAGTTGACGATGCGTACCTTCCATACCGGTGGTGTTGCCGGAGATGACATTACGCAAGGTTTGCCAAGGGTCCAGGAGCTTTTTGAAGCTCGTAAATCGAAACTCAAGGCCATCATCGCCGAAATTAACGGTGAGGTTGATGAAATCGTTCCGGTCGAGGAAAGATTCGTGATCATCGTCAAAAACGAGATCGAGACAAAAAAATACGAAACCAACAGCAACGTACAACCGTTGGTTGAAAAGGGCGACAAGGTGACTGCCGGAATGCAACTCACTGAAGGCGCCATCGATCCGAAGGAACTATTGCGCGTTGCGGACATGCAAGCAGTGCAACAATACATCCTGAAAGAAGTCCAGAAAGTTTATCGCTCACAAGCCGTTGAAATCTCTGATAAACACATCGAGATCATCATCAGGCAAATGACGAAACGCCTGAATGTTGTTCTTGAAGGCGACACAGACTTACTGCCGGGCAGCCAGATATCACTGAGCGAGTTCATTGCAGCTAATCGCATCGCTTTCGCTGAAGGCAAACGCCCCGCAGTTGCAAAACCTGTGCTACTCGGTATCACAAAAGCCAGCTTACGTTCAGAATCATTCCTATCTGCAGCCTCCTTCCAAGAGACAACTAGAGTACTCACTGACGCCTCGATCAGAGGCAAGAGCGATCTGCTTCTCGGCTTGAAGGAAAATGTCATCATCGGCGGTCTGATACCTGCTGGAACCGGAATTCTGCGTCACAAATCATTCGAATATGAAGCGCCCGAAGAGGAAGAAGATCCATACGCAGATTTCGAAGAATAGCAACTTTGAAGAGGTTATTATATAACCTCTTTTTTTTGCAAAAAAACTTTATATTCCGGGCGAAAATCGTTGACACGTCCAACCTCTTATGATACAATGAGGAAGCGCGTGAAAAAAGCGCGCAACTTGGGTCTTTGAAAACTGAACAGATTCTGGAAGAAACAACAAACGCAAAAGAAGAGAGAGAATTGAACTAAGAAGT
>JAFGQT010000113.1 GCA_016935515.1 Bacilli bacterium | reverse complement strand
CCTTGTCTTCCAAGTTTGGTTTCAACATTGTTTATCAAAGCGTGCGGAAGTACATCAGCTTCTTTCAGTATCATCTTGTCGACGTTCACATAGCGATCGTCGCCGCTTTGAGTGAAAATCGGGACTGGATTATAGACGGCCGTGTCAATGTTGTATTCCTTGCGCACAAGCTCTGCCATGGTCATCTGACTATAGGCCGCACTAACGCTCAGAAGCGCTTGCGTTATTCCATAGCGAATCGCTGTATGAAGCCGTTTGCCATCGATGACCAGACGGTCGTATTTCTCTGCCAAAGAACGAAAATCACCAATTTCCTCTTGCATCAGCAAGGGGAGTATTTTCTCTTTCAGGAAAGGAATATAATCAGCGGCAATAAACAATGGATCTCTGCCTCCTGTACCGGAATACTGTACAGCTGCACAATCCCCATACCCTACCATTCCGTTTTCCAGGATGATCTGGATGTTGATCGATTCACCCTTTTGTCTGACGGTAGTGAACCCTGGCAATACCGGATTGCCCACGTACATGAAGCCGTCATTGGTTGCGCCTTTTTTGATCGCTTGTTGATCGTCGAAGAAAAAGCCTGTATATCCTGGAGATAACAATATCTCTTTAATTCTCATGGTCACGCCTTCCTGTTCCCTGGTCTGCCAACCATTCTGCCTTTGCCGACCGAATAAACGTCGTCGACGGTAAGTTGGAATGATATTGGTCGATTTTCGAATTTAGCCCTTTGGGCGATTTTGTCACGATGAAACGCTTTGATGTCTTCGGTGAATGCCAAGTTGCCGAATTCGAGAATCCGAATATATCCCTCGTTGTCCCTGGCGGGCATGATTTTGCCCATGTTGTATCTGCTCGGCGCAAATGGTATATCAATCAATCCTTGTTCGAAGGCTTTGATCACACCTTGGACCAAGTCTCCGTTGCCCACGGCAAACACAGCTTTCAACAATGAATCGACTTCATTTTCAATCTGTGCTCTTTCTCTCAGTAGTCTTTCGCTATCGGGGAAGGTTTGATCCTTGAGCAGATTGATGATATACTTTGAAGCCTTGATGCCTTGTCCGTTCGCTTCCATAGTGGGAATCCCAAATGACTCATGCGTCGTTTTGGTAATCATCTTCGTCGTCTTCGACAACGCCGCAACGGTAGAACTCATCGCTATCAAGCCCATTGCTTTGGATTCGTCTTCAGGAAATCCGCCCATCCATTGATGGAAAACCGTCGAAACATTGCAGTCTTTATAACCGTATTTATGTAAGTAAGCTTCTGTCTGACTATGGAGCGATTGGATCGCCGCGATGTCCTGGACGATGTTGCCGCCCATACCGTAACCAACAGTGATGCTCTTGACTCCTTGTTCAGCCGCCAATAAAGCTTCAATGATCGCAACGGCATTCGAGATTGCTGGCGGAACTAAGGTTCCGGTAAGCGGTCCGAATTGCTCACGATTGATATGAATTCCATGTTCTTCGTAAAAACCAACCAAACGGTCGCAATACATCCAATGCGATAAACTTGCTTCCAAAGGAACCGACTTGGCATAAGGAATATTGTAAGATATAGCGCCGCCTTCATTCGACGTCCAACCGGCCGCATGAGTTATTTCCGCTAATAACCGTGCATCTGGCGTGCCGTGTCTTGCCTGAACCGGCAGATTAACCGATTCAAAGACTTGTCGACAAGAACCAACGCCATGATTTACTGCCGGGAATCCATTTAACAACGATCGTTTGATCTTTTGGCTTTCCAACATGCCTTTTTCAGCTTCGCTGTATCGATTCTGCCTTGTATAACTGTCAATTGTCGAAGGCAAGAAATCAGCGCCTGATTCTTCAAGATAGCGAAGCAAGCGAATGTGATCTTCGAGAACCGGAACTCCCGCTCTTGGTTGTATCATTGTGATGCCTTCGGCTTTTGCCTGTCGCAGTTTATAATCAAAATTTTTGTGTTCAGGTACTTGTTTGAGATAATCGATCGCTACCGAAAGGTCCAGTGCAGGATCACTTCCGGTTGGCCAATCCTTAAGTACTTTTTCTCTTTGTTCGAGAAATTCAGTTTCTGTCAATTTCTTGTTCTTAAGTTCCATGTCATATCCTTCTTCAAATTGACTTCAGGTGTTTCTTCATGATCTTCAAAGCTGTCAAGGGGTCTTCTTTAGCAAGAAGTCCCATCGCAGCCATTATGTAAAGTTCATCGATGAGGAATTCAGGATCCAAAGGCCGAAGTTCATTGGTGTTTTGGATCATCTTCTTGGTTCGCGAGAGAATCGCATCGGCGTGAACTGACCTGATCACCACTCCGCCAGTACCGATGACGTATTTGACCTCGGTCAAATCTTTCCCGGTTTGGTTGTACATGGTCCCAAGTGGCGTGAAGACTTCTTCGATCTTGCCTACATGGCGATGCATGGCCCTATATGCGCACATCTCCGCCAGTAACTGGTCAACGAATTCATCGTGCTCATTATCTGGCAGTGTCCATACGTTATGGTATCTATGGTCGACTTCTTTCTCGATATCGATGCCTTTTTCTCTGTTTATGAATTCGATCTCTTCTTTGGATAGCGACTTGACAATTCCGGGAGCGGAATAACGCATTCCCAAATCGCCTTCAACGGTACGTTTAGCAAAAGGCTCTTCCAATCCGTGCAAAATAACGTCGCTGCGGTTGGCTTGCTTGCAGATAGAATACATATCGGTGGTTGCTCCACCAATGTCTACCACAACGATATCACCAAGACCGGGTTCGTCAAGATAGCCTTTAGACAACAACTCGGCCGCTTGTAATACAGCTTCTGGAGTCGGAAGAATGATCGCATCAATTTCGGATTCAATTTTCTTGATCCCTTTGGCCGCAATTATCTTTTTCAAGAATATTTGTCTGATCGTATCTCTTGCGGATTTGATATTCAGAACGTTGACTTTGGGCATCACGTTATCGCAAATATACCCGTCAAGTCCGTATTGGGTAAAAATATCCTGGATCTCGTCTTGAACATCCTTGTTACCGGCATATACTATCGGACTCTTTATGCCTGCTTCACCAAGTTTCTTGGCATTGTGAAGCACGCATTCGGTATTTCCACCGTCTGCTCCTCCAGCCAACAAAACGATGTCGATCTTCTCGCTGGAAACAAGAGCGGTTTCTCTCTTGGTAAGATGATGCGAGAAGACCAAGTCGACCTTTGCACCAGCACCAAGACAAACCCGCTTCGCCGCTTCAACCGTAAGTTCTTCGACCAACCCTATGGCTGCCATCTTCAAGCCTCCGGCCGCAGATGAACAAGCGGTGATTCGATCGAAAACGATTTTCCCTCCGAGTTTGGCTTCAAGTTTTCTTAAGGCCGCTTGATAACCCTCAGAGATATCGGTTTCGACGGTAGTGAAACTCGAAGCGGTAGCTATTACATCGTCCACGGCGGTATCGACCGCGCTCAGTTTTGTGAATGTCGATCCAAAGTCGATCAACAGATATTTGGCCATCCTAATCTCCCAAGTCTTCCTTGATGTCTTTCAGCGCAAGATCGATCGATGTGCCGGGAGGATATACCCGATTGAATCCCATGGCCAGAAATCTTTCCCTGACCTCGTTGAAATCCTGTTTTCCGACAACGATGTTCCCGCCAACATATAACAAAACATCGCCAATTCCAGCCTCGATGCATTTGTCTCTCATTCCGCGGCAATCTATCTCTCCATGACCATAGAGCGAGGATACCAAGATCAATTTGGCATCTGTCTCGATTGCGGCGTTGATGAAATCTTCCTGCGACGAAAGCACACCGATATTGACGACGTTGTAACCGGCATTCGTTAGTGTGAATTCAATTATCTTGTTACCTACAGCATGTACGTCGGCGCCAATGACGCCTATCACGATTGACTTCAAGAGTAATCTCCTTATGATCTTGTAAGCGTTTTTACAACTCTAAATTATAACATAACTAATGGTATATTGCCATGCAAAAAAGTCGCATATTCAGGTTTCAGAATTATTGAATCACAAGTGTTTAAAAATATCAGTTTTAAATCTGCAGCAAATGTTTGTGATCTACAAGCCGGCTCCAGACTGAACTGCATTGTTGCGTCCGGTCTATCGACCAATCGCAATCTATCAGATAGCTTATTTCAAGCTTTTAGCTTTTACGAACAAATAATCGCTCAAGCGGTTCAAATATTTCCCGCATAGACCGAGATCATTTCTATTGGTTGTTCTAAGATATCGAAAAAAGCATCTTTCTGCTCTTCTTGCTATTGACCTTGCCATGTCATACTCTGCGCCTGTCAAAGATGTTTCGCTTCCAGGAAGGGTAAATCCACTTCCCAAATCACACTCATCAAGGGCTTTCTTCTCTTGGGCTTCAAGCCATTCGATTTCTTTAGTTGAAATCAAGTTCAATTTTTGGTAGTTTTTGTGTTCACTGTCGGTAGCTATCATCGAATTTACCCGTTCGAGATGCCTTTGGATTTCCTTGAGCGATTCATCTCGAGATTGATGAAAGCAAATGCCTAGTTGGCAACTGAGTTCGTCGTTGGTCCCGAGTACCTCAAACAATTCTTCTTCTTTACCATAACGCTTGCCGGAATAATCGCTCGAAAATCCTTCGTCACCTTTTTTTGTGGAAATCTGTTCGATGCGTTCAATCTTCAAATCCGTCACCCCATTGGCTATCATATAAATCTATTGTACACGCTTTTTGCGATGTATCAATTCTAAAATTGCAAAAGAAGCCACATCTTCGGCATATTTTTTTGGACCGAAGCCGGCATCATAGCCGAGTTCTTTAGCAAGCTCATGGGTGATCCGCGCGCCTCCCGCTATGAGCAATACCTTGTCGCGAATGTTTTCTGCCTCCAACAATTCAACCAAGTTGACCATGTTCTTGAGATGAACGTCTTTTTGAGTGACTGTTTGACTGACAAGCAAAACGTCGGCCTTTAAGATCTTCGCTTGACGAACAAATTCCTCGTTTGAAACTTGACTGCCAAGATTATAAGCCTTGATGTGCTTATAGCGCTCCAATCCGTAGTGTCCAGCAAATCCCTTCATGTTCATGATCGCATCGATGCCGACAGTATGTGCGTCAGTCCCAGTCGAGGCCCCGATGAATATAATGTCTCGGTCAAATTCAGCTTCGATGATAGCTTCGATTTCTTCACGTGACATCGTTGGTGTTTCGACTTTTTCAACTTTGATCGAATCGGTCTCGACCTCGTGGATCACCGAACCGTAAACAACGAAAAAGCTGAACCCTTCGCCTATCGCTTCAACATGAACTACATTCGGATCATTCATTCCCATTTTTCGAGCCAGGATCTTTGCGGCTTCGATCCCGCTTTCATCCGCAAGACAGGGCAAAGTGAAACTGACTTGGACTTTCCCGTCAGACATTGTGTCTCCATAAGGTCTAATCTTCACTTAGTTCAGCCTCCATTCTGTTTGCGATAACATTGAAGTAGTCTTTGTCTTTCTTAACTACCCCGTCGAGTCCTTTTCCGCCGTCATATGGTCTTTTCACATTTGCGAAAACACCGTTTTCAAGCGCTTTGAACAATCCAGAATCTTTGACTTCATCAAGCAATTTTTCGGCCATGTTCAAAACTTCGACCGCTCTGGATCTGATGATGCCATCATGTTTGTATTCGATGTCTTCTCGCCACATTTTCAGTGCGCCTTGAACTGTCTTTGCATTCTCCAAAGCTAAGAACCGATCTTGCATGAACGGCGTATGAATGGCTTCGGTCATCATTCCCAAAAGATGAATGGATTGATTAGTCATGGTCGTTGCCATGTTGAACATCGTATTTTGCATATATGCTCTAAACACGTTTCCGGTAATATGTTTTGTCGGTGGCATGTATTTGAGTGGAGCATTCGGAAATATTTCCCTAGCCATTTCGGCTTGTGCGACTTCATAAAGAAAACTGTTCTCGATTTCCGGATTGATCTCGAAGGCATGCCCCAGACCCATCAATTCTTCGGGAAGACGTGCTTGTTTGGCAAAAGCCTCGTTGATGAACTGAGATGCCAATACTGTATGTGCCTCTTCCACCGCATCAGCGGTGGTGAGGTAATTATCTTCTCCGGTATTGATAATGATGCCTGCATAAGCATTGATCAAGCGAGAAAAGTACTGGTCGATGAAAGTCCGTTGCATGTTTATATCGCGGAAAATGATGCCATACATGCTGTCGTTGAGAAGGATGTCAAGTCTTTCAACCGCTGCCATTGCGGCGATTTCCGGCATGCACAAGCCCGATGCGTAATTGACAAGCTGAATGTACCTTTGTGTCTTTTCCGTCATTTCGTCGAGCGCGGCGCGCATGATCCGAAAGTTTTCTTGAGTAGCGTATGTGCCTCCGTAGCCTTCTGTTGTTACTCCATAAGGAACATAATCCAACAAGGATTGTCCTGTGGATCTGATCACGGCGATGATATCGGCACCTTGGGCGGCTGCAGCCTTTGCTTGAATAACGTCTTCATAGATATTTCCCGTGGCCACGATAACGTAAAGTTTGGTTTCTCTTCCCGGATATTTATCCTGCAACTCCTTACGAATGCCCTTGTTCAATTTGATTTTTGCCAAAGTCTTGTTGAACTGGGAACGCAATATATTCTCTGCTTCCTGTTCGGATAGAAGTTTCAGATCTGAGAGTCTAACCTCTCCTGCCGTAAATGCGGAAATGAATCTTGCCATCGAATTGTCGTAGAGTTTTAGCCCAGCTGCGATATAAACGGAAATTCCCTTCCCAAGATTTCCCGCTTGGTAAATCTCATCCACGAGCCTGTTGGGGATCGGAATATCCAGTTCGTCAACGCCATCAATGCCGAGCAATCTACAAACGGTTCTTTCAACAGATACGGTGGTGTGCTGATTGATAAATCCGTGAATATCATCGGCTATCTTTTTAGCGGATATTCGACATCTCAAAATGGTGTTTTTATCAAGATCAAGTTTATTCATAGTAAGTTATCCTTTCCTTCCAAGACGTCTATTACAGGGTATTTGATGCACGCTTCTAGTTTTTTGCGAAACTCCACTGTGGAAAATCTGTACCCGGCAGGTGAATAAGGATTGATGCATACTGCCGCAAGCTTGACTGGACGCAAAACGCTTATTCGGGACTTCATGTGTTCGAAAATCGTCTGATCGTTGTCGTTCAAAATCAAGTTTACCGGCGATGAAACAATCAAGCCTATTTCACCGAAACGCTTTTCTTTTTGAAATCGTCTCAAGAAATCGCCGGTAATGGCATTAGGCAAATACAGATACTCGCTGTTTGCGTCGATCTCAGCCAGTATCGTTTCAGCTTCGGAAATTGCCGACGTCGCCGATAGCATCCGTCGGTCTTTGTTTTTTTGGATGATCGTGGCTTTATCAACGTCATCTAAAAAACGTAAATCATTGTCTACACTAGGCAAAGTGAGTTTCTCGACGATGACTTTGGCGTCTTTAATCACTGTCTCCATGATTGGGGATCGGTTTGCGCCAATACAAAGGATTGTCGCCTCAGTCACCTTGGCAGTGCTGTGTCTGGAAAACGCTCCGTCGATAAAAATCTTTTTTGCGCCTAAACGTTTGATCTTCTCAATTACTTTCTCCATTGACTTGACATCGGAAGGGCCAGCAACCAAGGCGTTCCCGCTTTCAACGATCCTGACGATTACGATGTTGCCAAGAGGGGTTGACACGTCAGTAGTCTCAATCTCCTCAAATCGTGCTTCAAAAGCTTCAAGGCACATGTCGGCGGTTGCGACCAAAAAACCCGGACGGACATGTATTCGGGGTTTTGGAAGCGACGTTACGTTGTCGAAAGGCTCTCCGTCCATTCCGATTGACGTCAAGCCGATGACACTTTGGCTTGACTCAGAAACCAGGTGATTCAGGACGGTTGTCTTACCGGCGTTTTTGACATTTCCGACAATGCTTATAACTTCATATTCAGATATTGACTCAATTATTTTTTTGATTTTCTTGCTCTTCTTTCTAAATCGGCAGGTTCAATTGATATTGCCTTGCCGGACAGTAGTTTCAATATTCCTTCAGTTTCAATTTCATCGTCATCGCAACCGCGATCAGTTTCATAATGTTCTGGTTCGGAATAAACCGATAATACACCTTCGTAGTTGCGCAATACAAATTTTCCCGGAGATTGTGAAACAACATAGTTGGGCATCACCGGTATCTTGCCGCCACCACCAGGAGCGTCCACAACAAAAGTTGGAACACAGAAGCCGCTAACGTGTCCTCTCAAACCTTCGATGATCTCGATGCCTTTCGATATCGGCGTCCGGAAATGCTCGATGCCCATCGACAAGTCACATTGGTAGATGTAATAAGGGCGTACTCTGATTTGTGCAAGTCTGGTTACCAACTTGCGCATTGTCGAAACACAATCGTTGACACCCCGAAGCAAAACGCTCTGATTTCCTAATGGAATACCAGCATCAGCCATTTTCTCGATCGCAGCTTTGCTTTCAAGCGTGATTTCATCATAGTGATTGAAATGCGTGTTGACCCAGATTGGATGATATTTCTTGAGCATGTTCACAAGTTCGTCGGTAATCCTTTGCGG
>JAFGQT010000112.1 GCA_016935515.1 Bacilli bacterium | reverse complement strand
TTTTTGCCATAAAGGCAGCCGATTCCCGTAGGGCCCAACATCTTGTGACCCGAAAAAGCTAAGAAATCCACGTCAAGTTTCTTGACGTCAATTGAAAGATGCTGTACTGCTTGAGCTGCGTCAAGCACTACATATGCTCCTTGCTCGTGAGTCAACTTGATGATTTCTTCGACTGGTGTGATGTATCCCATGACGTTGGAAACATAAGTTAGGGCGACGATTTTTGTTTTCGTAGACAGGACTTTTCGGAAATTATCGACACAGATCCGGCCGTTTTCATCAAGTGGAATGAAGCGCAGGACAGCTCCCGTTTTTTCCGCAATCACCTGCCAAGGCAGAAAAGAGGAATTGTGTTCCAGTTCGGAAGTGATTATTTCGTCTCCTGGTTTCAAAACCATCTTTCCAAATGATGAAGCTACGAGATTCAAGGATGATGTCGTTCCGCGGGTGAAGACTGTCTCTTCTGGGAAAGCGTTGATGAATGCCGCAAGGGTTTTTCTCGAAGCTTCATACAACTCTGTCGTCTCGATACTGGCCTCATAGAAGCCCCGATGGATGTTGACTGACAAGTCACGATAATAATGGTTGACGGCGTCAATCACGCTCTGGGGTTTCAGACTCATAGCAGCTGTATCGAGATATGTGTATCCATCATGGAGCTGGGGGAAATCATTACGCCAGGGATTATTCATTGGCTGTCTGCTCCTTCAAGAATTTTTTCGATCCTATTTTTTATCATTTCGCCAAGTGGTAAAAGCGCTATGGCGTCATAATATGAACTCAAATATCCCGAAACGATCAAGCGTCGCGCCTGCGCCAAACTGAGACCACGAGACAATAAATAGAAAAGCTCGTCGTCGTTGATCTGACCGATTGCGGCGCCATGCTCGGCAACGACATCATATTCGTCGATCAAAAGTTTCGGGTCGACTTTGATCATGCTCATCTCACCCAGTAACAAGCCTCGGTTTTTTTGCACGCACTCAGATCCGTGTTTGCCTTTGGCAATGTGTCCGGAAACGTCGAAAGCGATGCTTGAAGCGCCCAAAGCTATGAGATTGTTATCAAGATTGCTTATGGTGTTCACACCAAAGTGCTCAACGCTCTGCCTGACAAAAGAACTATCCTTGTGGGCGGTTATGTTCAAGAGGTTTTGGATGAAGGATGCATTATCTCTTTCAAGCGACACTCTATCCAATAATTCCAGCTTTTTTGCAAAAAAGAGACCGAGATGGACATCTAGATTCGCGCCTAAAGATAACTTCTGGGTTTTCAAGATCTTAAGCTTCGCATCCTTGCCCGTCAAGGAAGTGATAATGAGTTTGGCATTTGCATTCATTTCAAGCTCAACTTCGATATCTAGTTCGATTCGCCCAAACCCATAGATGAAAAGTGCGAGTTCTGTCGATTGAGCAGTTTCAACCTTGATTTTGAGCTTGGCCGATTTTGCGGCGCATACGACACTTGTCGTGCCATCAAAAGTTTCTGAAATCGTAAAAACTCCCGACTCAAAATCATGTCGCGATCGGTTGAAGACAACTTCGTCGGTTATCAACAGGGCTTCGGAGAGTTTCTCTAAATACTTTGGCAGTTTCATCAATGATGTCCCTCACCGAATAGGGAATTAGCGCAATTACCAAGTGAATATTGAGTTGTCTTCTCTTCGAGTTCGTCAATGCCTAGTTCCGTCTTCAGCCAGTCATAACCTTCGTTGTCAATCTTCTTTATAAGTTCTTTGCCGCCGGTTTTGACGATATCGCCTTTGATCATGATATGCACATAATCCGGAACGATATAGTCCAGTAAACGTTGATAATGGGTTATGAGTATCAAACCCAGAGTTTGCGATTTCATCTTCGTGACGTTTTCTCCGACAAGTTTCAACATGTCGACGTCAAGTCCAGAATCGATTTCATCAAGAATCGCGATCTGCGGCTTCAACAAAGCCATCTGCAAGATCTCATTGCGTTTCTTTTCTCCGCCCGAAAACCCTTGGTTCAAATAACGTTCGGAAAGGTTTGAGCCCATCTTCAAAGCTTTTGCGGCGTCTTCAAACTGGAAAATGAATTTCCCCACACGCAGACGCTGATCTTTCTCCAACCTTGCGGAAACAGCAGTTTTGACAAAGTCGAATGTCGTTACTCCAGGAACTTCCACCGGATTTTGCATCGCCAGAAAAAGTCCCTTACGGCTTCTTTCATCAACCGTTGAATTGATGATGCTTTCGCCGTTCAAGAGAATGTCTCCCGATTCGATCTTGTATTTTGGATGTCCCATGACGATAGCTGCCAATGTTGATTTGCCGGTTCCATTCGGACCCATGATCGCATGCGTTTCGCCACCATCGACATTAAGATTTATACCATTCAGAATGATCTTGCCTTCTACGGAGACAACAAGATTCCTGATTTCAAGTCTAGCCATATTCTACCTCCGTACCAACATAGTCTATTTTACATTATTTGCGCGACATATGCAAAAATAATGAATGAAAACCTGAAAAAAAGAAGGCTTTCGCCTTCCTACTTTTCAATTACTTCGGAACCGAGAATATCTGGACTTTTGATGTGTTTGATCGTCGTCAGTTCCAAAAGCTTCCTGAATCCGGTCAAGAAAATGAATGAGAACAGACTCAGGATGATACCTGCCATGTAGCCGCCCATTCCAAAACAGACACCGATCATTGCGGCCAGGAACAAGGTTGCGGCAGTCGTCAAACCGTAGATGCCGTTGGATGTCTTCAATATTGTACCAGCACCGAGAAATCCAACTCCGGTCACTACTTGGGCAATCACTCTTTGTCTTTCCAAGTTCACTTCAACGCCTTGGTTAGCTAATTCCACAGCCATAGCAAGAGCTTCTTGATAAAGGCCGTCTTGCAAGATCGCGATACCACAAGCGCCAAAAGCAATCATCAGATGCGTGGTCACTCCGGCAATCTTGTGACGCATTTGCCGTTCTATGCCGATCAAACCGACAAAAACCGCAGTCAGTCCCATTCTCAAGATCATCTCCAGAACTCCTGGACCGCTATCTAGGAAATTCTCGAAAAAAGATAGATTCATATTCATCATCCTTCCCGGTACATACACATCAAAAGTAAGCGTTTACCGTGTGAATAGATATTATAACAGATTGAAAAACAGATTTCAATAGCGACTATCAAAAGAAAAAGGGCCAGAAGGCCCTTGGGTTGCTTATGCAGGATTGACATGCACCATGCAGTGCTTGACTTCGGGAATCTGTTGTTCGATCGCATCATGGACCTTGTGGCTGATGGCATGCGCTTGAGACAATGAAATATTCCTATCTACGGCAATCTCGATGTCGATATAAAGCTTCATGCCGAACATCCGTGTTTTCAAGTCGTCAATTGAGATAACTCCCTCGATCGATTTGGCGATCGCTTCGATTTTGGTGATTGTTTCTTCGCAAGCGGCCTCGTCGACGACTTGTCCGAAACTTTGCTTGATAATGCGAAACCCTAGTCTGGCAATGAACAGACAGATAACGAGCGAGGCAAGCGGCTCAAGAAAAACAAATCCGAGCATTGCTCCGCCGATCCCGATCAAAGCGCCGAGACTCGCGAATACATCGCTGCGATTGTCGAGAGCGATTGCCGCAAGCGCTTGCGAACGCGCTTTCTTTGAAGCTTTGATCGTCAAGTGATACATCAGTTCCTTAATAAAGATAGTCGCCAAAGCTACGATCAAAGCTACGAGCTTCGGTTCAACGATATCGGCGTCATTGATGAAATAATCATACAATCTGCGGATGGCTCCAAGACCGATCTGAAAGGCCGTGAACATAATGAATATCCCGACAAGGACCGAAACCATGCTTTCGAATTTTTCGTGGCCATAAGGATGCCTGGCATCCCGTTCCTGGCGTGAGAATTTCCCGACGATCATCACGGTCAGGTTCGACACGACATCGCTCAAGGAGTTTACGGCATCGGAAATGATCGCAGCCGAATGGCCGACGATTCCGGCAAAGATCTTCACTCCTGCCAGGATGCCGTTGAGGATCAAAGTCCAGATCGTTGTTTTCGTGATAATCTGTTTTTCCTCGACTAACGTCATTGTTTTCCCCCTTGAGACCAAAGGTAGTTTATGTTGCTATCAGGCGTCACCCTCACCGAAAACTTGCAGGAAGTAAGTATCGCGAACTTGAATGTTCTTGAGAGCGATGTCACTAGCGACAAACGTGAAATTGGCATCTGCCACAGGCAGATAATTCGCTTCGACAAGGCTATCCGCAACAACGATGTTCAATGCACCGATGACATATAGCGAATCATGGATATTCTTGAAATAAGCTTCGATGGCCGTTTTGACTGAAGTAGGAATCTTCGGCATCTCGACTCCAGCAGCTTCCAAATCGTCAGGATCCGTTCCGTAGACCATCTCATAAAAACGGTACTGGCTGTATAGTTTCAATTGATCAAGCGACAATTCGTCCAAGGCATTGACTGCTGCTTCGGAATATTTCGGATTGCCTTCGTTGTCATAGGTCATCTCGAACTTGCCAGATGGCTTTGTGAAGCCTGTGCCACGTTCGAGCAACATGATGTGGACGCCAAATGATGTTGCGACCGGAGTTTCATATAGCAACGTCAGATCGCTCAAATGTTCGTCCGAGCCGAACTCCACGTAAGCGGCTTGCAGACCCTCAACGAATTTGGGATCATATTTGTCTTTTGTATTCAAATATGTCAAAGTCGAACTGGAGGATAGATCTTCTGTCATCACGAGGAAACCGAAATCTTTGAATTCACCCCATAGCGGATCGGTGTGTTTCGCCTTGGCATATGTAGAAACAAGTTTTGACATCGTATTCGCGTCATCTTCATTCAAGAATGCATAAATCGCGTCTGTAAGCCTTTGAAGCATCGCTTCGTAGGCCACCGTGTCGGAAAGATCATCCAGAAACTCATCGTAATCGTCCGGACTTCCGTCTTCATCACGGTCGATGTAGACCAAGAGATGCGTTACGTCAAGCGCGAAATAATTATCATAATATTCTGCCATTTGATCGTAGAGATAATCCGTGAGGATATTCCAGTCATTTTCTGTCAGTTTTCCATAAATCATGTAAGGTTGAAGCGATGACTGGACGTAATATTTGCTAAGAAGATCACTTTCCGAAGTCGCTCCATAAGCTAAGTAGATGTATTCTTCGAA
>JAFGQT010000111.1 GCA_016935515.1 Bacilli bacterium | reverse complement strand
CTGCGGCTTTGATAATGTCATCTAAGTCGATTGATTCTCCGGATAATTGAACATAGATTCCGACGCTGATGTTGATGTCGATTTTCGATTTTTCGAATTTAAAGGAATGATTCTTCACGGCGATACGGATCGATTCTGCTTTTTTTTCTGCTTTTGACATCTCGATATTAGGTAGAAGCACTATGAATTCTTCACCACCGTATCTGGCATACAAATCATTCTCATCAAGCTCATCGCCGATAACGTCAGATAATTCCGCCAATATTTTGTCCCCTGCCAAGTGTCCATATGTGTCGTTTACATTCTTGAAATCATCAATGTCGATCATCATGCACGCAAAGCCTGATTCTTTGTCTCTTTCTCGCAAATATTCGCGGGTTTTCTGAAAGAACGCCCTTCGATTGAGAATGCCTGTCAACTCGTCGTGTGTTGCTTGATAATCAAGTTTGTCAATCTTTTCCATGTAGGCTGTAATCTCGTTGAACTCAACCAAGTATCCGCTAACATGTATATTACTACCTTTTAGAGGTCGACATTCCATGACAAAGTGTTTGTCCTTGTCCTTGAAACTAAATGCCCATCCCATTTTAATTGCTCCAATAAGATCTTTATTTGTAAAAAGATCCTCGATCTTGATATGATACCTGACTTTAATTTGGGTGTTTGCGTTTTCCATTGCTTTGTTCCAAGCGATAACTTCGTAATTGTCGTCAAGTATCAACAAGGGGTTAATTGTATTCTCGAAAGTGGACTTATAAGCCGCCGGTTGCAGATCGAGCATCTCATGCTTGAACATTGTGTAAATGATCAAGTAGCTGATGCCGGTCAACATGTAAAGCGTCAAATCAATACCCAAGGTTACCGGGGAAATGAAAGCCATCGTCGAAGCAACCGTGCCAACTATAGCAGCTATCATCAATAAAAACGCTTGTTGACGGTGGATTCCCTGGGATTTGAAATATGTTTTTCCGTAGACACAAACTACATATGCCGTTAACATCGTTTGATAGGCTGAAGAAATGTAATATAGCGGTCCTTTTCCCAGGGCGAGAACTTCGATTGTTGAACTTCCCAGTAACGTTATTGGCTCCAAGTATTCAGTTGTGTAATAAACATCGATGCCAGTATAGTACGTGAGTTGCACCGTGACGAAAACAATCACAGGTATAATCAAGAGCCACAGATAATGTTTAAGCTTACCAACGTAGCTCGGATTACTGAATCTGTGAGAAACGTATACCCAAGTCGTGGCGATAAAGGGTATGGCGATATATTGCACGTGGTTAAAAAATATCTTTCCTTCGAGATCCGTAGTCGCAAGTTCAAGAGCATATCCAAAAGAATAAATGAACTCGAGCACGAATAAGGCGCCGATTTGCCAAATGCCGCGGATTTTTCTTAACCGCAAAAACACGATAATGGAAATGATCAACGCAATGATCGCTATAGCAAATGTGATGCCAACAAGCAACATGTCGTACCGCATAGGAATCACATCCTTTGCTTTAGTATACCATAATTGAACGAGGCGTGTATTGCGATGTCATTAATTCTCCGCAATAATCTCCTTCTGTTTCTTCGGGGCAAGAACAACGAAAGAAATAAGTCCTACAACTATCAACCCGGCGATAGCCAAATACAGAATTGAATATCCCGTGTCTTCGACGAGTTTTCCGAAAAAGAAACTCCCTAAAGCCGTGAATGCGGAAAGGAAAAGTGTGAAGATCAGGATCGCCATAGTAACATTCTCGACCTTGACTATTTTGATGATCTGCCTGATGTGTGCAAAGATAATCAAACCGAAGGCTACGCCACGTAGCAGGGTTATTGCATAAATCGCCGGAAGCGGCAGATTCAAACCATATGCCAGAAAACGAATCAAGAAAAGAAGTGTCCCCAGCAGCAACAGTTTTCGCTCATCCACAAGCTGTGCTTTTGTTATCAAGAATCTCAAAGTCAGAACCTCGACAAAAACGAAGGCCGAATAAAGCAGTCCGTAACCGGCTGTAGACATCTTCATTTCTTCGACCATGTAGACCCCAAAGAAAGAATCACCGACGCGGACAATACCGATGACAATCATATAGAACAACAGATACTTGTAGAAATCTGTATTCTTCAGCAAAGAACGAAAATCACGCTTGGTTCGTTCGGACACTTGGAGGTTGTCACTGAACGGCTTGAGCCAAAACACGACCAAGGTAGTGAGCATGAAGAACGATCCGGATACGATGAACAAAGCAGTATATCCGACATACTGCACTAAGAAACCGGCAAGCCCAGAAGCAATGACGTAAGCAATCGAAGCGTATATTCTTAGCGAAGAGTATTCGATCTTGTTATTATTCGAAAAAGTTGCCGCAAAACCATCCTGTATCGATATGAACGGGGAGCAGAAAAACGCGATTAGAGCGATTATCAGCATATACATCTCAATTCCGGACACCTGCGTCAGGACTATTATTAGAACGCCTTCCACAAGCGTCATTACCTTGAGGATGATCCTGATCATCCGAATGTCTTTCGCCATAAAATTCCAAGCCGGATTTACCAGTATTGCCGTTATCGGTGTGATGGCCAAAATGATTCCGAGGTCAGCTTCACTAACCCCTTTAGCCACAAAGTATATCGACATGAAAGGATAGAAAAAAGCATCCCCGAAAAAGCGGATAAAATAAAACAGTTTAAACTTGAACGATTCGGAGAACATATTATAAATCCTTTCATTTTGCCTGGAATAATTATACATTCACCGGCTTCTGAATGCAATCGTTCTACCTAACGATAAAACGTTTTCTTTTCTATCTTCGCTGATTTTCAAATCAAGAATGAAAAAAGTGTGATAAATAATGCCAGAGTTAGGTGGTGGTTTCTTTATTACATGAAAACAACCCATTTGTCCAATCATGATAAAAAATGAATCAAATGATGTAAAAATATTTTTTCCGCTTCGTTTTAATGCGATATCGCTTGATGGCGCAATTACACGGAATTTGCACTCAAAGGCCGCATTTTTTTTATTTATTAAAGCGTATTGACAAAAAACTTTGCCCCTTTTATTATCAATTATGCTTACTCTAATTAAGCCCATACTTCAGGAGGAAACACAAATGATAAGACAAATCATCAAGCGCGATCAAACCGTAGTACCTTTCCGCAAGGAAAAGATCGTTCTGGCAATATTCAAGGCCGCCAGTTCGGTTGGCGGATCCGACTTCTCAAAATCAGAGGAACTGACTGCTGAGGTTGTCAAGATTGCGGAAGCCCAATACCCTAACGGTATCGCAGACGTTGAAGGCATCCAAGATATTGTTGAAAAAGTACTAATCGAGAACGGCCACGCCAAAACAGCGAAGGCCTTTATCCTATATAGAGAAAAGCGACGTGCTTCACGCGAAGCAAACGCATTGATCGGCGCAACGATTGATATGTTCACCGAATATCTGAACGACCGCGATTGGCAGATCAACGAGAATGCCAACACCCAAAAGTCGATCAACGGCCTGAATAACTATGTGCGCGAGGAATTCACCAAAAACTATTGGCTTCATGAGATCTATCCTGAGAATATCCGCAAAGCCCATCTTGACGGAGACATTCACATCCACGATTTAGGGTTCTTCGGTCCTTATTGTGCCGGTTGGGATTTGAGACAATTGATCACCAGTGGGTTTGGCGGGGTTTCCAACAAGGTTGAATCAAGCCCCCCTAAGCATTTGCGGTCTTTATTAGGACAGATTATCAACTCCACCTTCACCACTCAAGGTGAGACCGCTGGAGCTCAGGCTTGGTCATCTTTTGACACTTATCTGGCTCCATTTGTCCGCTATGACAAACTAGACTACAAGCAAGTACGCCAAGCCATGCAGGAATTCATCTTCAATCTCAATGTACCGACTCGGGTTGGCTTTCAATGTCCTTTCTCGAACTTGACATTTGACATTATAGCACCAAAGACAATGAAGGATCAAAATGTAATCTACGCCGGAAAGCTCATGCCAGAAACATACGGAGACTTCCAGGTCGAAATGGACATGATAAACATGGCATTCTGCGATGTCATGATGGAGGGCGACGCCAAAGGTCGTGTCTTCACTTTCCCAATTCCGACGATCAACGTGACTCAGGATTTTGCATGGGATAGTCCGGTTGTCGAAAAATATATGGAAATCACTGCCAAATACGGTATTCCGTACTTCTCAAATTACATCAACTCAGACCTTTCTCCCGAAGATGCACTATCAATGTGCTGCAGGCTAAGACTGGATACTTCAGAACTGAGGAAGCGTGGTGGCGGCCTGTTTGGTTCAAATCCCTTGACCGGATCGATTGGTGTTGTTACGGTAAACCTTCCCAGGTTGGCTTATCAATCCAAGACCGAATCGGAATTCTTCACAAGGTTATGGGAAAACATAAACGTTGCCAAGAAGAGTTTGGAAATTAAACGCAAGATCATCGAGGAACAAACCGAAAAAGGACTTTATCCTTACAGCGCGAATTATCTGAAGGACGTGAAGTTGAAAAGCGGATCCTATTGGTTCAATCATTTTAACACCATCGGACTGATCGGGATGAACGAAGCAATCCAAAATCTCTTTGGCATAGATGTCGACTTGACTACCAAACAAGGCCAGGCTTTCGCAGTCAAAACCTTGAATTACATGCGCGACGTCATCAAAGATATCCAAGAAGAAACCGGGCATTATTACAACCTTGAAGCAACGCCCGCGGAAGGCACAAGCTATCGACTGGCCAAACACGACAAGGAGCGCTTCCCCAACATCATCACCGCCGGGAAAGACACGCCATATTATACAAACTCTAGTCAATTGCCTGTCGGCTTCACAGACGACATCTTTGAGACTCTCGATCTTCAGGATGAACTTCAATCGCTATATACCGGAGGAACCGTACTGCACCTGTACCTAGGCGAAAGAATCAAGGACACCAGTACCACAAAGACCTTGATCAAAAAAGTGTTTGAAAACTACAAGCTGCCCTACATATCCCTGACGCCCACATTCTCAATCTGTAATGAGCATGGATATATTTCCGGTGAACATTTCAATTGTCCTACTTGTGGGAAGCCAGCAGAGGTCTATACAAGAGTCGTCGGTTATCTCCGCCCGGTACAAAACTTCAACAAGGGAAAGAAACAGGAATATGCGGATAGGGTAAAATACGTAATCAAGACCGGCGCAGTTGCGCCAGAGGATCACAAAATATGATTTTTGCGGGTATTGTCAAGACTTCGCTTGTCGATTACCCGGGAAAGATAGCCACAGTTCTCTTCACGCCCGGGTGCAACTACAACTGTTTCTACTGCCACAACCGAAGCCTGATCGAAGACATTGAGTACATCGTCCCGAACGATGAAATCGAATCATTCTTGGAAAAAAGACGCGGCTTGATTGACGGAGTTGTAATTACTGGGGGAGAACCAACGTTGCACAACGACTTATTGCCTTATTTCCTTAAACTGAAAGCCTTGGGATACAAGACCAAACTTGACACCAATGGTTCTAATCCAGAAGTTGTGTCAAAATTACTTGACGCGAACGCAGTTGATTATTTCGCGGTTGACTACAAGGCTCCCAAAACGAGATACCAAGAAATTTGTCGCGGTGACAGCGATCCCGAGCTTGTTCTGCGATCAATCCAGCTTCTACTCGAACAAAAAGCCGATTTTGAAGTCAGAACAACTGTAATTCCGCAATTGTCGCTCGAAGATCTGATCGTTATGGCAGAAGAATTACCACAAGTCCCACGATATGTTCTCAATCCATATCAGAAGCCCATTGATTTTCTTGAAGCTGATAGCGAACTTGTCGAAGCTCCCGCCTATCCTGAAAAAGAAATTGCCAGTTTTGCGGAAACTTTGAAATTATATCAACCTAATGTTGTATTAGTGTTTTGAGGATTCAGCGTTTATTGCTTGAATATGACTACATAAATCATAAAAAAACCGACGGAAATTCATCGCGTCGGTTTTTTGTTTTCAGATGGTGGAGGGGGACAGATTCGAACTGCCGAACCCTGAGGGAACAGATTTACAGTCTGCCGCGTTTAGCCTCTTCGCTACCCCTCCGCAACGCCTTTAAATCGGCTATTACATTATATCAAATCGATTTTTAAAAAGCAAGTCAAAACTTTCTCGTTTTTGCTTTCCGCACATGCGCTTCTTGTCGGTGTATGATATAATCAAGTTGACAAAAAAAATCCCAGAGGTGATCATATGCGAATAGCATTAATAGCACACGACAAGATGAAACCTGAAATCATTGATTTTGCGAAGAAATACCGGCAAGTCCT
>JAFGQT010000110.1 GCA_016935515.1 Bacilli bacterium | reverse complement strand
GGGACAAAAGCGCAAAGTGTCTTGGAGCGATCCTGCATTTCATGCAAGGCACTCCGTATATCTATCAAGGCGAAGAGATCGGGATGACAAATATCATCTATGATGACTTCACTGATGTCAACGACATCGAATCCAAAAACATGATCAAGGAAAAACTTGACTTGGGATGGTCAAAAAAGCGTGTCCTCGAAGCCTTGAACGCCAAGGGTAGGGACAACGCCCGGACGCCTTTTCAGTGGAATGATTCACTAAATGCCGGATTCAGCACCGGCAAGCCCTGGTTGAAGGTAAATCCAAATTATCGTTTCATCAACGCTGAAACTGAACTTCAAAGCAAAGATTCGATCTTTTATTTCTATCATCAACTAATCAACTTGAGAAAAGAATTGACAGTTGTCTCTAACGGCAGTTACGAACTTCTTTTGCCTGACGATCCAAGGATATTTGCTTATCGACGAAGCAACTCTCATCAGTGTTTGACCCTGATAGCTAATATGACCGCCGATGAAACGACATACCCAGTCGAATTAGCATTAGGCGGTGAGCTATTGGGCAATTATGAAAATCGTGTTTTAGGACTGTTGAAAGCTTTTGAGGTTCAGGTTTATTTGAAAGAGAAGCTAGGTGATAAAGATGATTAGTTACGCAGACAGACAGTTCAATCTTGACGGAAAGAAAGAGTTTATTTTTGGTGGTGAACTCCATTATTTCCGTGTGCCTAGGCCAGAGTGGCGTGACCGGATCCGCAAGATAAAAGCAGCCGGAATGAATTTGGTCAGCACTTACGTTCCTTGGTTGTGGCATGAGACGCAAAAAGGAGATTTTGATTTTACCGGGCGGACCAGACCAGAAAAAGATCTGGTATCTTTCCTGAAGATCTGCCACGAAGAGGAAATGTTCTTGCTTGTCCGGCCAGGTCCATACGTCATGGCTGAGACAGTCAATTCGGGAATCCCCCTATGGTTGATTTCCGAGCATGAAGAGATATCAGCTATGAAAGAAGATGGTACCCACCATCAGGTTGGTGGCTTGGTAAGTTATATGCATCCAACTTATCTTGGTGCGGTAGAAGTCTGGTATCGTAACGTGTTTTCCGTTTTGGTCCCCTACGAGATCCAAAATGGTGGACCAATCATCATGATCCAATACGATAACGAAGTCGGAATGTTTCATTGGGTCACCACCCAAGGCGATTACTCGGATACGACGCTCAATTATTTCCGTGATTATATCATTGAGAAGTATGGCGCTGAGTGCTTTTCGCCAGTGTTGTCAAGATTCAACGATTTTTCCGAATATATGAAAGCATTCATGCGTAAAGAGACTTTGAAGCAGGAATCGTTTATCATCAACCAAGAGTACAAAGAGTTTTTCCGGGTTTATATCCGCAAGTATGTCGAAGCCTTGATTGAAATGGGCAAGCAGTTCGGTTCCCAAGTTCCCCCGGTTGTCAACGTGCACGGTTTCAGCAGCGTCGATTACGCCAAACGTGGCAACCGTTATCCGGTAGGCTTGTCCCAGTTGCATGAGACGGCGAAGATTCCGAATGTCATTATTGCCGGCGACTACTATGTCGGAAATATTGTTTCGGACAATTACTTCGATGTCATCATCGCCAACAGTTTCACGGAAGCCGTGCAACCGGAAGGGCAACCGTTGTTCAGTGCGGAGTTCCAAAGCGGATTCCAAAACGGTATCCCCAGATTACAGCCAACGACCCACGATTTGAAGACCAGGCTCTCGATTGCCTGTGGCATGAACGCGATCAATTATTACATGTTTGTCGGCGGCGAGAATTATGAAGAAATAGGCATGATCTCACGTCGGCATGATTGGCAAGCTCCGATAGCCACTGACGGCACACTAAGAAATCATTATCACGTGATTCATAGACTGATCAAGACGATCAGGAGTTATGGAAGTGCGCTATTGGAAGCCCAGTTGAAAATCGACACACACATCGCTTTCGATCCGGATTACTTCATGAACGAATACAACAATCATCACACCCAAGGGCAGTCTAACCAAATTACCCATGACCGGCAGACTTATCTGTTCAATGGCGTCGGAAAAAGCTTGGCGATGAAAAACATCGCTTTCGCCAGCGTCGATTTGTTAAAAAAAGAAAGCATTCCAGTGGACTCGGTTCCAACTTTGATTGCCTTTTCCACCGACTGGATGAGCGAGCGTTCGCAAAGAATTTTAGTCGATTATATCGAAAACGGCGGTAAGTTGTTCCTCTATCCGCGGATCCCCATCAAGAATCTTACCGATGAGAGCTGCACATTGCTTAAGGATTACATCGGCGTCGACATTGTCAAAGATAGCTTCGGAAGGGTCAAAATCCTTGAAGAAGACTCAGTCAACTGCCACAAAGCCCAAGTCTACGACGTTGATTCTGGTTTTGCGACGATGGATCTTGATGAAACAAAGGTAACCGGATTTTCAAAAGAAATCGGCAAGGGAGAAGTGGTTGTCTTCGGTATGCAGATCCGCAGCGACTGGGATTACATTGATGACATCATGGTCGATGTTTTGGCCAAGATTGGCGTTACTCCGACAGTCAACACGGAAGAATGGCTCCAGATAATGATTCGTAAAGGGAAAAAAGGAAGTTTTGTCTTCATCAACAACTTTGAGGAGTTTGACAAGGAAAGTGTGATCTATTCGGGCAAAGAGAAATTGTTCGGTGGAGCGAAGTTGTTCTTGCCGATGCGAAGAGGAGTGATCCTGCCTTTGGATTGGCAAGTCGATAGGAACTTGACAATCAAGTATTCAACCGCTGAAGTCAGTGATTTGGATATATCCGATTCAATGATCAGCATCAGATTCAAACCGCTACGCAAGCATGAAGAAATCGTATTTGAGGGCGATTTCGATATCGAATCGACTTCAAAACTTGAAAGACATAAAAACAAGATTACAATTCTCGATGATGATGAGGCTGAGATTATATGGAAACGAAGAACAAAGTAACTTACAAAGAGTTGTTGGAAAAGGAAATTCGCGGTTGTTTCGATTTTTTCTGGGAGACATCAAATAATGATGTTGATTCACCAGGTTACGGTCTGGTTCTTGACTCGACGCGCAATTCCAAGATGGCGACTATCGCTGGAGTCGGTTTTGCCCTGAGCGCTTATGTGATCGGAGTGAAGCGAGGCTATATCAGTTTCGAACAAGGATACGCACGTTGTTTGGGCACTTTGAAAACAGTGTATGAGCGCATCGAAAAAGCATACGGATTGTATGTCCACTTTGTCGACATTGAATCCGGCCTCACTTGGGGAAGAGATCCTGATCACTTATCTGAGTATTCGACAATCGACACTGCACTGATGTTGATGGGAGCGCTGGCAGCCGGGGAGTTTTTTAAAGGCAATGTAAAAGAACTAGCTGAAAAAATGATTGAAGAGGTTGATTGGGAAGCAACCATCGGTACTTCTGAAAGAACAAATAAAAAGGTTTTTCGCATGGCATATCATGGCGAAAAACGCGGTTGGAGTCGATCTTCTTGGGATCATTATGCCGAACATTTGATGATGTATTTTCTTTTTGCAGGTCAAGAGAAAACAGATCCAAATTTGGCTCAGTCGCTCTATTTCGGGTTTTCGCGTGATCTTGGGTCATATAAGGGCAAGAATTACGTCCATAGTCATACGAATGCACTGTTCATCCATCAATTCTCGCATGCGTTCATCGACTTCTCTCGTATCCGGGACATGAAGGGCTTTGATTGGCAGGAAAACAGCGCATCCGCAACCTTGGCCAACCGACAATGGTGTCTGGACCAAGACTGGTCCGAAACTTTTAAACAAGGTTTTTGGGGATTGACTGCTTCGCACGCCCGCAAAGGTTACCACGTTGCCGGTGGACCACCTTGGGGGTTTGAAGAAAAAACGCATTTTCCGGTGCATAACGACGGTACAGTTGCGCCATATGCACCGTTGTGTTCCGTGATCTTCACTCCCGATATTGTCTTCGAACAGTTGGAGAAGTATGCGAACATGAGTTGGCTTTGGGGCAAATATGGTCTTTATGACGCTTTCAGTTTTGATCCTGACAAATGGTGTTCGAAATCATATTTGGCTATCGATAAAGGTCCGACGATCATCATGTTGGATAACTATGAAAACAAAACGATCCAAGAGCTTGTCATGAACAGCGATCTTATCAAGAAAGCGATCGTTAAATTGGGGTTTCATTATCATGACGATGTATCGTCGTATTCAAATAAAG
>JAFGQT010000004.1 GCA_016935515.1 Bacilli bacterium | reverse complement strand
GAATTCCCCAAACAATATGATTACTATCATACATAGGAGCACCACTCTGACCGCTATATGTGTCAACGTTATGTTTGAGTGGTGCGGTTGATGGGACTTGAACCCACACGTCCGTACGGACACTACCCCCTCAAAGTAGCGCGTCTGCCATTTCGCCACAACCGCAACGCAATATCTATTATAATCAATTGAAAATATTTTTCAAGAGAAAACTTTCAGATATCGCAATAGATCATTTTACTTTGGCAAATTGTTGGAACCCATTTTTGAATTTTGGTGGATTTTCTCCTTCAATAAGCGGAAGCACATAGTCAATCAATTTCTGGTTGACGCCATTGCGGTCCTCGTTGATCATTTCAAGAGGAATTCGCTTTTCCGTGTTCGCACAATCGGAAAGCGGATGGAATCCATACTCAACTTTGTATGGATCGTTACTTACCCGATTTATAGTTATCATGTGGTCAGTCATTCCCGAAAGCACGGCTTTGACAGCTTCTCTTCCTACTTGGATGGCTTCATTAACGTCAGTAAGGCTCTGAAGATGTGAACAAGCCCGTTGGGTAGATCCAAGTTCAACTGATCTTGATGGAATGCCCAGATCTGCAGAAACGATATTGGATAGTTTGGAACTCACTCCACCCAATTGGAAATGTCCGAAAGCATCTTTCAGTCCCGAACTAGAACTGATGAAGATGCCTTCATCATTCTGTATGCCTTCGGATACGGCAATTAGACATTGTTTCTTCTCGTGATAAACTCTTTTGACGTCTTCCTTGAACTTCTCAATGGTAAACGGTACTTCGGGCAAATATATCAAGTCTGGACCAAAACCAGAAAGATTGGCAACTGCTGACGCGGCCGTGAGCCAACCGGCATGTCTGCCCATGATTTCCACAATGGTCACTTTGCCATTGGGATAAGCCAACATATCATAACTTATCTCCATCATAGTGTTGACGATGTATTTTGCTGCACTTCCGTATCCTGGTGTGTGATCGGTGTTCGGCAAATCATTGTCGATGGTTTTCGGTATGCCCATGATCCAGCAATCGTAATCGATGTGTTTCATGTAATCCGCGATTTTCGAACAGGTGTCCATGGAATCATTGCCACCATTATACAGAAAATAGCGGATATTGTATTTCTTGAAGATGTATAGCAAGCGTACGTAGTTGGAATCGTCTTCACGAAAATCTTTCAGCTTGTATCTGACCGAGCCAAAAGCCGACCCTGGCGTATGTTTTAAGAGCTCGATCGTAGTTTCGTCTTGATGTGACAAAAAGAAGAAATCCTCATTCAAGGCACCTTTGATGCCGTGCTTCATGAAGATGACCTCTTCAATATCCTTGTGTTTCTGGGCTTCGTCGATCACGCCAAAGGCGGAAGCATTGATGACGCTTGTCGGTCCACCTGATTGTCCGTATAAGATATTTCCTTTAAGTTTTCCCATATGGTCCTCCAAATCTAGAGAAAAATCACTTTCTGATTGTCGCCTTAACGCTGAAGCCAAGGGGCAACTTACCTTTATGTTCGTCGAATCGATATTGACTTTTGGCCACTTCCTGCATTTGACCGAGTCGATAACATAGCGTATCATGCTCATGCAGATACTCGATCGAAAGTCCCGCTTCGATCAAGGGGTTGATGATATCGGAAAAAGAATACATCCAGTCGCAGCACTTCGCTTGTTTGGCATCGGATGCGTAGCCACCGATCCAATCTCCAGTGTCCATCTCGCGATTGAAATAAGGATATTTTAGTGTCAATCTCAAATTCTTATAATCCTCTTCGTCAAGCATCAAGAAGAACGGATGAATCTCATTTACATAGAAGAATCCATCGTCTTTCAGGAGTTTTCGAATCGCTCTTGCCCAAACATTCAAATCCGGAAGCCAACCGATAGCTCCTTCGGAAGTGAAGACGATGTCGAATTTGCCGAGATCGAGTTTATCGAGCTCCATGATATCAGCTTCAACGTAATCGGCTTTGATCTTGAAATCTTCCGCCAGAAGCTTTGCGTATTTGATGTTTTCAGGAGCCAAATCAACTCCGGTGACTTCTGCGCCAAGATTGGCTAAAGATAACGTGTCTTGACCGACGTTGCATTGCAGATGGATCAATTTCTTGCCCTTGATGTCTCCTAGTTCTTTGACGATGACATCCGAAAGGAGCACAGGATCCTTTTCAAGACGTCTTTTGAACACTTCATAATGATCTTTGGCCAGTAAGTTCCAAGCGGACTTGTTATAGGCAATCATTTTCTTATTGTCCATCAGTGCTCTTCTTGAGCCAATATCGGCTGCCGTCCCTTTCTCTTCCAAGGAATCCATAGTCAATTAGATCGCGACGTAAGGTTACGTAGTCGGCATGGATTGCTTCCAAGATTTCATTCACTTGCTTCTCATTATACTGCAAATTTTCATCAAAGGCTTTGGCGATAATTTGCAAAGCGATATACTTCTTCTTTGCTTTGCTAGGCAGTTCCTTCAACTTAAGCGGGTCAAGACTTTCGAAAAAACCTTGTTCGGTCTTGATGCGGTCTGCTTCGGTTATTTCATACATCAGTTGACTCCTTCTAAAATTAACATTAAGACTATTCGATCAAGTTTTCTGATTTGACATAGATATCCTGATTGAGATCCGCAGGTTCAGCGTTTTGCAGTACGTTGGAAAGATTCAACTCATCGATATAGACTTGTAGTTCATCAATATAGTTTTTCCGCGCCAAGCGCATGAACTCGGAGACCCGAGGTAATTCTCGCTTGATGACTTCGACTTGCATCAGATCATGCATACCTTGTCGCGGCGCAATGGTCACAAAATCGTATATCGAAACCTTGAGTTTGGGATTCTTGTCATACAATACTCGATCTCTGCGCTTGAAGAATATCCGCGGTGATGTTGGTGATGCCAAGAGATAGATCGCATTAACGTTTAAATTCTCGATTCCTTCGTCGAATGCGTCATGAGTGATTAACACGTCGATGTTTCCGGACTGAAAATTCCGGAAAAGTCGATTTCTGTCGTTTACGCTAAGTTCGCTGGTCAAGACGTCGACTTTGACTCGAAACTCGAACTCAATCGCATTTTTGGTCTCTTCGATATGATTGTGGTCGACGTAAACGATAACGCCTTTTTTGGGCAGCGAATGAAATTTGCCAAGAAAATCCTGAAGTTTGTTGTAAGCTTTTTCGACAACGCGTTCACGCTGCAAAAGAAAATCTTCCATAACCGGCTTTGCCGTCTCTTTTCGCTTCTCTTCAGCTCTGAGATGCAAAGAGGTTAGTTGGCGGAATTCCGAGTATTCTGAGACTATTAGTTCGCTGAGAAAGACGTGATAATCATATTCGTTAAGCGTCTTTCCAATCTGGTTCTGCACGGGATAATCAACTATTGAAATACCAAAATTATCGAGAATAAAACGCCGATCCTTGTCATTGAGCCAACTGTCATTGAGCGAAGAAAGCCCAACCCGAGCGCCTTCTTCCAACAACGTGAGGTTCATCTTGATGTTTTTACCCGCCATAAGGTGGTATTCGTCAAAGATATAAAATGTATAATTCTTGTTTTTCTTGAGTGTGCTTTGGAAAGAGCTCGTGAGAAAAGTCCGATATGTAGTCAAGAAAAAGACAAAATCCTCACGCAGTTTCAGACGGATCAATTCACCGATCTCTTGTTCGGCCAGATCCTGATCAGTTAGCAGATTGAACACTTGTTTGGTAGGGTACTTGTTTCTGATGGTTTTTTCCCATTCTTGGAGAGCGATCAGATTCGGAGCAGTTATCAGTACGACAGTCCGCGGGTAAGTAAGTATATACTGGTCCAAAGCAAACAACGTCGAGATAATTTTACCTGAACCGACGGGCAGAATAAATGTGCCTCGCCAATTGTTGAGTGCCAGATTGTCGATAGCTTCTTGATGGTAACTCCTGAGTTTATACTTGCTTTTGTTTTCCAAAAGGTAGCGATATGGATTGTAATCATCCTGCAATGCCTTGAACTCATCCATGACCAGACTGGGAACATCCACAACCCATGATGAGTCCAAACGGTTACGCCATTCGTCCTCGAATTGTCGCTTATATTCCTGGATACGGATATTGTCTCGCTGATCCCAGGACACGAACACATCAATGGAGTCGTTGAAAACGCAGGAAGCTTTGCTGATGAAAGCTCCATGGAAACAGACACGGTCCTTGTTCTCACTCAGAAAAACGATTTGATCACGTCTTCCATCTTTTTGTTTTGGGACCGATATCCTGATTTGCATCGTAGAACTGACAATCAAATATGCCAGATAACGAATCAACCATTGCTCATGATATGGAAACTCACGTTTGAAAGGATCAAGTATGTACTTCTTGATTATTTCTTCCATTTGCTCATCATGATGCAAAAGGAAATGATTCCTTTCATCCTCTTCAAGATCGAGAGCGACGATCATTCTGATTTTGCCACCTTGATCGATGAACTGCAACAAATAATCCTTGGATGCTTGGATCCAATCAAAGTGAAGCGTGTGAACCCTTATCTCCATGATTTCGGCAGTGCGGAGGAAAGGGAGAAAATTTTTCTCATAACTTCCTTCTTCGGAACGTGAGATGAATATCGGTAACTTGACGCTTTTGATTGACATCAGGAATCACCTTTCATTAATGAAAAACAATTTTTAATAAATTATTTCATTCCTGCAATATTCATTTTATATCAGCCAGTCCATTTTTACTTGATAAATGGATAAAACACTTGATTCTTGCTCATTTATTATTATACCAAAGATGCCGGTTTTTGGCGAAAAAAACTGAAAAATAATGTTTGTGTTGACATGATTATTTTTGATGTGTGGATCATGAAAATAAAAAGACCGCGATGCGGTCCTTCAAATTCAATCCTTGTCTTCCGTTTCGTGATAATCCTGTTCGGTGTTGACTTCCCAAACGGCTTTCTTGTCTAGATGCTTGTCATAGATAGTCTCAACTGCCCGGATCGCCGTCAACATCGAATGATCCATGTTGTTATATCGATGCTGGCCGTTCCTACCGATACAATGGAGGTTGTCGATCTCAAGCAAGAATTCTTTGACTTCGGCGAAATCCTTGTAGGTGTCGAAATAGGCCGGATAAGCTTTGGGGAACTTGATTCTCAGCGCATCAATTACAGATTCCTTGTCTATGACTCCAATCTCATTCAACTCATTAACTGCAAAATCGATGAACTCATGGTCGCTCATTTCCCACAATTCGTCACCCTCAGCGGCGAAATATTCCAACCCAATCCAAACGTTTTCGGAAAAATCCTTGACCATATAGGGCGACCAATTGTTGAAGATTTGGAGCCGACCGAGCTTAACCCTCGGATCCTGAACGTAAATCCAACAGTCAGGGACTACGCCATTAACCGTCACAAACGATGTATTGTTCTTCAACTTGAGTTCCTTCAATAACAACCCGACAGTAAT
>JAFGQT010000109.1 GCA_016935515.1 Bacilli bacterium | reverse complement strand
CTGCCCGAGGCAAGCGCAGCGATCGTCGGTTCCAAACCGGACACACCAACCAAAGCATTGACAACTAAGTCTTGATCACACGTTTGCCCATAAGTAGCCGCTTCGATCAAGCCTGCTTTGCCAGAGACAAATTTGACTATGGGAAATTCCTTTTCCAGAGCGGCTTTGTCTTGATCATATGCTACTGCGACCATTTCCGGTTTGAACTTCTCGATCTGCCCTTTGAGAATGTCTATCCGCTTACGGCAACTGAGTGTTTTGACTCGGAAATTGCTTGGTTCGCTGGCGATTATCTCCAGTGTCTGACGGCCGATAGAGCCTGTTGATCCCAGCAGAAATATGTTTGTCATCTCAGAATACCTGTACGCCAAATATCATTGAGAGCAACTTGACGGTCACAAGTAGATCGAGGGCGATGATGATCCAGGAATCAAACCTGTCCAATATGCCGCCGTGTCCCGGCAGCAAGTTGGAGAAATCTTTGATTTCATGATCGCGTTTGAACTTTGAAGCTATCAGATCGCCTATTTGTCCGACGGCGGACAGATAGAACGACAACAGGAAAACGTACAGGAAGTGGATAGAAAACACATTCATAACCAAAGCAAATACAGCTGCCAGACCACCGCCGAGAACAAGTCCGGCGACAGCGCCTTCAACGCTTTTCTTCGGGCTGATAAGGACTGCTAGACGATGACGCCCAAATTTAATGCCAATAAAATAAGCGAAAGTGTCAGTCAGGATGGCAACCAACAAGGCGTAGGCGATGACCCAAAGTCCTAACTGACGAAGATAGGCCAGTGCCGTAAAGCCTCCCGCTATATAGAGGATCGTCAACAAGCCCAAGCTGATGTCGGCTACGTCAAGATCTTTATCCAATACGTAGATCAGCAAATATATCAAGACAAGGGAGAATACGCCCAAACCAAGATAGGCAATGCCGATGATTCCGGTCAAGCCAAGATAGCCGATGGCATAAGTCGCCAATGTCAAACCGATTGTGAGATAATCGAAGCTTGGTGAAACTTGACGTTTCTGTCTTAACATCTTGCGAAATTCCCACGCTCCCAAAATGACTAAGACGCCGGTGAAGGCAAAGAATAGATGAAACCTGCCGCCGAAGATGAGTATTGGGATGTAAATCAGCGCCATCAAGAGCGCAGTGATGATTCTCTGTTTCATAACCTCATCCTTTCAAACCGCCAAAACGTCTTTCCCTGCGGCTGTATTCGGCGATAGCTTTGTCCAACTCGCGCTCAGAAAATGCAGGCCAGAATGTCTCACAAAAGTATAGTTCCGCGTAGGCAACTTGCCATAACAGGAAGTTGCTCAAACGAATTTCGCCACTGGGCCTGATCAACAAGTCAAGTTGTGGCAATTCCTTTGTATATAGCAGATCGTCAACCATATGCTCGTCAATGGCTTCGATCGTCGTTTTTTCTTCCTTGACGTTCATTGCGATTTGCTTTATCGCCTGAACGATTTCCTCTTTTGAGCCATAATCGAAACAAATGTTAAGTACAAGCCCTTGGCGCAATTTGGAGCGTTCAGTTATCCGCTCAAGGATTTCTTGGTTCTTGCGACTGATCTTGGTTTTTCTTCCGGAAAACATGACTTTGATATCGTGTTTCTCGAATTCATCGCGAAAACGAGTTTCGAACTCTTCAGGCAAATTCATCAAGAAATCAACCTCGTTTTTCGGCCGATTCCAGTTTTCGGTCGAAAAGGCATACAAACTCAAAGCTTTGACTCCGATTTTTGCCGCATGGACGGCTATTCTTTTGATGTTCTCGACACCGGCTTGATGCCCAGCTGTACGAGGCAAGCCTCGGCGTTTTGCCCAACGTCCGTTTCCATCAAGTATAATGGCTATATGTTTGGGAATTGTGATGATTTCCGCTTGTTTTCGTTTGAACATATCGGTACCTCTTTCATCATGACAATTATACACCATTTTTGATGCAAATCCTAATCATTTGTTAATCCAAGTCGCTAGGTGAATAAAAAATATAAGACTATTTCTAGTCTTATATGCTCATTATGTCTTTTTCTTTGTCGTGGAAAACCTCTTCGATTTTTTGGATGAATTTATCGGTCAGTTTCTGACATTCGTCTTCATAATAGTGCAAGTCGTCTTCTGTCAATTGTTTGTCCTTTTCCATCTTCTTGAGCGCGGAGATTGCATCACGACGGATGTTGCGAATCGCAACTTTGTTTTCTTCCGCCAATTTGTGAATGATCTTGACGGAATCCTTGCGATTTTCTTCAGTCAGTGGCGGCAGGACTATCCTGATGCCTATGCCATCATTGATCGGTGTAACCCCGAGATTGGCCGCAAAGATCGCTCTTTCAATCTGCGAAAGCAACGATTTGTCGTAAGGCTTGATGAAAATCTGGTTGCCTTCGGGTACCTGAACCGATGAAATCTGGTTTATCGGCGTCTGGACTCCATAGTAATCGACAACTACCCTTTCGAGCATCTTCGGATTTGCGCGACCGCTTCTGACTGTGGAAAACTCCTTGTGCAATGCGTTGATCGAATGCTCCATTCTTTCTTCGGCTTCCATGAGAATTGTATCTGGCATTTTCTACACCTCCTTGTTCGCTGTTATCATTGTTCCAATATCTTCGCCCAAGATTGCGCGTTTGATGTTTCCATCCACATTCATGTCGAAGACATAGATGTCGATGTTGTTGTCATGGCAAAGGGCGGATGCCGTTGAATCCATGACTTGAAGCCCTTTGTTCAAAATTTCATGATGGGTCAATTCTTTGAAACGATATGAGTCATTGAAAAGTTTGGGATCCTTGTCATAGACTCCGTCAGTTCCGTTTTTGGCCATATAAATGATGCTTGCGCCAAGTTCCGCAGCGCGAAGAGCGCTCGTGGTGTCGGTCGTGAAATAGGGATTGCCTGTGCCCCCACCGAAGATGACGATATAGTTCTTCTCCAGGTGGCTGATGGCTTTCCTACGAATGTAAGGTTCAGCCACTTCGGGAATGTTGAGACTGGACATCACTCGCGTGGGAACACCGATCGACTCGAGAGAGTTTTGCAGGGCTAGTGCGTTCAGGATCGTTCCGATCATGCCCATGTAGTCGGCGCTTGACCTTTCGATTCCCATTTCATCTGCCAGTTTGCCACGGAAGATATTTCCGCCGCCAACGACAATTCCGATCTCGCAAATACCCAGATCATAAGCCAATTTCAGTTCCTTTGCGATGTTCTTGACAACCTTGGGATCGATTCCGATTCCGCTTTCTCCGGCCAATGCTTCGCCGCTCAGTTTGATCATTATGCGTTTTTTCGTCATACAGACCTCCTCTTGGCTACAAATAAAGGACACACTGGTGTCCTTGATTTCTATTTGACTTGCGACATTACCTCTTCAGCAAAATTGTCTTCTTTTTTCTCGATGCCTTCGCCAACTGCCAAACGCTCAAAAACAGCGATCGTGGCGCCTTTGGCTTTCACATAATCGCCGACTGTCTGATCGGGGTTTTTGATGAAAGGCTGGTTAACCAAACAAATTTCCTTCAAGTTTTTCTGAAGTCTGCCTTCAACCATCTTGCGGATGATTTCCTCGGGCTTTGGTTTTGGTGACTCGGCATTCTCGTTCAAAGCTTCTCTAGTCAGAACTTCGCGTTCGTGACTTATGAAGTCTCCGGGAATATCGTTTTGCGACAAATATTTAGGACTTGCGGCCGCGACCTGCATGGCCACATCTTTTGCGGTTTCGAAATCGCTGTTGTCGAGAACTGTAAGCGTGGCAATCTTACCGCCCATGTGAACATAGTATCCGAAAGTCTGTTCAGGTTTCTTTGTCAGGGTAAGAAAACGGCGAAGGTTGATGTTCTCACCGATTGAAGCAACGGCTTCAAGCAAATTATCCTGCAAAGTCTTGCCTTCAGCTTTGACTTGTAGAGCACTCTCGACGTTTGTAGCTTCGCTTTTGACAAGAACGGAAGCGACCTTGTTCACTAAATTCTTGAATTTTTCGTTTTGGGCAACGAAATCAGTCTCGCAATTGAGTTCGAAAAGGATTGCCTTATTGTCTTCGATCTTGACTTCACAAACACCTTCGGCAGCAATTCGATCGGCCTTTTTCTGAGCTTTGGCAATGCCTTTTTCTCGCAGCCAATCGATGGCTGCATCGATATTTCCAGCGGTTTCAACCAATGCTTTCTTGCAATCCATCAATCCGGCACCGGTCTTATCCCGCAATTCTTTGACTAAACTAGCTGTAATTTCCATGATTTTCCTCCTTAATGCATCATAAATATATTATCATATACGGTAATTCAATTCAATCGTTTTTCGGTGTTCTATCAAAAGGGAGCAATTGATTCCTGCTCCCGTATGATTTCTATTTCAGCAACTCGACAATCAGTTCCGCTTTGCGAAGTTTCGAGTATCCGGTAAGGTCGTTTTCCTTTGCCAGTTCGCGAAGTTCATTGACGGTTTTGGCTTCTAGTTCTTCGGCAGTGTGTTTCGGCTGTTTTTGGACAACTTCAACCTTGACAGTTTCCTTTGCCTTCGGTTCAAGTGTAACTTCAACCTTCACGGGAGCCTGTTCTTCTTTAACAGGTTTTGCGATTTCAGGTTTCGGTTGTTCTTGGACAGGTTTTGCGACTTCAGGTTTCGGTTGTTCTTGGACAGGTTTGGCTACCGGACGTTTTTCCGGAGCTTTCGTTTCCTTTTTTATCTCAGGTCTGACTTCGACTCTGATCATTTTTGGTTTTTGCTCTTCTTCGACTTCTTCGACATTTTCTTCAACATCAG
>JAFGQT010000108.1 GCA_016935515.1 Bacilli bacterium | reverse complement strand
TTTTTGCCTTTCAAGGGTTGTGTTTCAGTATTGCTTTTTTTGGCCAGTTTGAGTTTTGCGGCCAAATCCAATAGTTGGTTGATTTCATCTTTTGAAAAATCAAGCAGGGTTTTCAAGCTTCTGCCTTTAAATTGATTTGCCATGTTAGCCTCCATTGTCTTCAATCGATTTTGTGCAAAAAAAAGAAATGTTTCTTTTCAATCAAATTATAACACTAAAGCGCTTACAAATAAACACCCAATCGGCAATAACACATGCTTTTTAAATGGGCTTAAGCGTGAGGGAAAGTTTCAAGCCTTTTCTGGAAAGAATTGTTGATTATATAGTATAATGATTAAAGAGGTGAGATTATGGCTTTGGACAATATTGAAATCAAATGGGAAAAAGGATTTAGCGGAACGATGACTTCTCCAAATGGATCAATTGCTATTGGTGAAAAAGAAAACGGAATGGACCCATATCATTTGCTCTTTGGAGCTTTGGCATCATGTTTTTACGCGACTTTCCTGTCGATTGCGGAAAAGAAAAGACTGGCTTTTGCATCGTCAAAAGTTGAGGTCAGCGGTTATAAGCAAGATACCGGCGAAGTCAGGACTTTGCAGGAAGTGTTCATTAAATTGACATTAGTTGACCCTAGCGATGAGGCTCAACTTGAGAAAGCCGCTCTCTTGGGCACAAAGTTTTGTTCGGTTCATGAGACCATCAGTAAAGTTGCCAAAATCAATCTGGAAGTTGTTTTCCAAAGTGAATAGGGAAAACAAAGCAATTAGGTAAACTATTCATTTTAGATTTGAAAAAAGTTTTATGAAAGTGTTTTCAATGGATTGTATATTTCATTTTCTTCTGATATGATTGTGGCAGTTAGTATCATATATGATCGATAATAGGGTTCGATTGTCTCTACCCCGCAGCCGTAAACCGCGGGACTATGATATGTCCATTTATACACGAGAGCATCCTCCCTTTTTTGTGTGTGTGATACTAACAAACAAATAAAGGGAGGATTTTCTAATGCAGTTTTTGCGATCGTTCTTCAAGATTGACGAAAGAAAGACAAGCATCAAGGTGGAACTGCTGGCTGGACTCACGACTTTTCTCGCGATGGCCTACATTCTACCGGTCAACTCATCAATGCTGGCAAAAACCGGTATGCCTTTTGGCGGTGTATTCTTTGCGACTGCCATAGCTGCCGCAATCGCCAGTTTGATAATGGGGCTATATGCTCACTATCCTGTGGCTTTGGCTCCGGGAATGGGTCTGAACGCCTTTTTCACTTATACCGTTGTGTTCAGTTATGGACTAGGCTGGGAAGCGGCCTTGGCAGCGGTATTCGTTTCGGGGATCTTGTTCTTGGCCATTTCAGTGACTGGACTGAGGCGAATTGTCATCAAGGCAATACCAAGTGGACTCAAGTATGCAGTTGGCGCTGGAATCGGATTCTTCATCACTTTTATCGGTCTGAAAAACGCCGGTATCATTGTCGGTAACGCTGCAACTTTAGTCGAGTTGGGTGATTTGACCCATCCGACGGTGCTACTAGGGTTGTTTGGAATCGTCCTTGTCGTGGTTCTCTATAGCCTTGGGTTCAAGTACTCCTTGATTGTGTCGATTGTTGCGACAGCGATTGTCGGTCTGATTTTGAACGCGTTTAGTGTCAATATGATGCCGGCATATTCAAGTACTGGACTTGGTGGACTATGGGATGGAGTCAAACAGACCGTTGGAGCTTGCTTCACTGGTTTCGGAGACCTGTTTTCTCATCCACAAGCATTAGGTGTTATCTTTGCCTTCCTGTTCGTTGACTTTTTTGATACAGCGGGTACTTTGATGGCAGTCGGAACGCCTGCAGGCTTACTTGATGAAAATGGTGAATTAGTTGACTCGGGAAAAGCTTTGGTAGCTGATTCGGTCGGTACAGTTGTCGGAGCAGTTTTGGGTACATCGACGGTTACCTCATATATCGAATCCGCAACCGGAATCGAGCAAGGCGGAAGAACTGGTTTGAGTGCTGTTACAGTGGGAATCCTTTTCATTCTATCACTTGTTATTTATCCTTTGCTCAGCGTTGTAAACGGCGTTGTAGTGGGGCTTGATAGTTTTGGAGATCCAATCGTTTATAGCCCTGTGACCTCTATGGCACTAGTTATGGTTGGTGCCTTGATGGTTCAGCAGTTGAAATTGATCGATTGGTCTGACAAGGCTGTTTTAGTTTCGTCTTTCCTTACTATTATCATGATGATTCTGTCATACTCGATCGCTACTGGCATTGCTGTCGGATTCATATTCTATCCGGTGTCGATGCTCGCAATGAAGCGATATCGAGAGGTACATCCGGTCATGTATGTCTTGGCCGTACTTTTCATATTGAGTTTGGGATTTGGTATTGTTTAATAAAACAAAGGGGCTCGTATTTGCCCCTTTTATTTAAAAAAAATTAGGAGGATATCATGGAAGAAAAATTGTTGATTGGCATTAGTGAAAGACCACAGTCGATTTGGAAGTGGGTTGTTCTCAGTTTTCAGCACGTATTCGCTATGTTCGGCGCAACAGTGTTGGTACCGATTCTGACAGGTATGGATCCAAGCGTAGCCTTGATAGCAAGTGGTGTTGGAACATTGATTTACATTGTTTGTACGGCCGGTAAGGTTCCGGTCTACCTCGGGTCTAGTTTTGCATACATCACTGCGATTCAGGTTGCCGGGAGCGTCAATGGATTCTCATCAGCGTACGTTGGCTTAATGGTGGTCGGTGTGATTTACGTCATCGTTGCTACAGTCATTCGTTTGTTTGGCAGCAGTTGGCTGAAGAAGGCATTACCTCCGGTAGTAGTTGGTCCGATGATAATCATCATTGGTTTGAGTTTAGCCCCAATAGCGGTTGATTACGCTGGATTCGCCGGTGGCAAAGGCATCGAAGTTCCGCTTGTTGCTTTGGTGACGTTCGCGACTGTAGTGCTCGTAAGCATTCTCGGTAAAGGATTTTTCAAGATCGTCCCCTTCATCATAGCGATTGTTGTTGGCTACCTATTTGCGGTTATATTGGGAGTTGTCAACTTGAGAGCAGCTTTTGAAGATCATTTTTTCTTCGAAATGCCTAATTTTGACTTTATCGGAACGTACGCGCTGGATTTTGACGCCGTACTCATGTTTGCGCCGATTGCTTTTGTGACGATTGCTGAGCATATTGGTGATCATACTGTTTTGGGTGAAATTACGGGCAATGACTTCATAACTGAACCGGGATTGCATAAGACCCTTCTCGGCGATGGTATAGCGACATTCGTCAGTGCCGCAATTGGCGGACCGGCAAATACTACATACGGTGAAAATACGGGTGTTGTGGCCATGACCAGAGTCGGCTCTACATATGTTATAGGTCTAGCGGCAATCTTCGCTATTTTATTAGGCTTTCTCGGCTATATCCAGGCCTTCATATCAAGCATTCCTCAGCCAGTAATCGGTGGGATGACGATCGTTCTTTACGGTCTTATTGCTGGAAACGGTGTCAAGGTTTTGGTGCGCGCAAGGGTTAATCTTGGCAAGACAAGAAACTTGATCATCGTTGCGACGATGTTGGTTATTGGCCTCGGAGGAGCGATGTTTCCGATAAATCAAGCTGTCAGTCTTTCAAACATGTCGCTCGCAGCCTTGGTTGGGATCTTGTTAAACCTGATCCTTCCGGATACAGAAGCAAAACAAGAGGAGTTAGCACCGAAGATCGAATCCTAATTACGCGTTCTTTATCCTTATTATATATACGACAATCAGATTGACATGATGTTATGGTCAATCCAAAAAAACAAATACGTTAAAAAATCTTGAATTTCAAACTATCAATTGAAAAAATCACAGAATCATCACAGTGGATTGGCTGATGGGATTTTTCCTATATCAATTTAATGGAAATTGTGTGTGAAAATGAACTGCCATTTTCGAGCAAGTCGATTTCAAAAATCGCATAATTTGGGCGTTTTACGGCAAAAAAACAATGAAAAGAAAGCGTTATCACGAAAAAAGTTCTTTTAAAGTTATTGACTTTATCACCTCTATCATATATAACATTTATATATTCGAAAAGAATAAATTTTTCACAAGGAGAGAAAGAAATGAAAAAGATTCTAGGTTTGTTTTTCACAATGATTCTTGCTGTGACCTTGTTTGCTTGCGGTGGCGAAACAACTACTGCTTCCACAACTGCTGGAACCGGTACAACTACTGCAACAACGACTACAGTCTCGACTGAAGCACCAAAAGTCATGGTAGTTGGATATGATCCATTCAGTGGAAAATTCAGCCCGTTCTTCTCCGATACAGCATATGATGCTGATGTCGTCGGAATGACTCAAGTCGGACTGCTTACTACTGACCGTGATGGTGGAATTGTTTATAACGCTATTGATGGTGAAACTGTACCGCGTGGTGGTGTAGATTACTTCTACAATGGTGTAGCAGACATCGCTGTAAACTATGATGAGACAGCAGGAGAGACAACATACAGCATCGAAATTCGTGATGATATCCAATTCTCAGACGGAGAATATCTGACTGCAGACGACATCATCTTCACGTATTACGTACTGTTGGATCCTTACTACACTGGTTCATCGACTCTCAGCTCTGTTGACATCGTTGGCTTAAAGAACTACAAGTTCAACGACTCCAATGCTGAAGCAGCTCAAGCTGCATCCGCAGCCGCTGCAGCAACTCTGCTTGAAAATCTTGACACCGTTGATGAAGACGCTGATTTCGCTCAGTTAGTCAAAGATGAGATTTACAGTCTGCTTGATTCTGAGTGGGATTGGGTAGAAGCTGACGTTGTAACCAATGACGCGTACATCGCCGCTGGTTATGTCATGAAAGAAGATGGCACCGAAGCTACTAACCAAGAAGAAGCTTCAGTAGCTGCTACACTTGCTTTCTTCTATGCACTTGACACTTACTCAGTAGTTGACAAAGACAGAGAAACAGTAGTTCAAGACATCGCTGATATGTATGGTGTTGACTATGAATTGCTTGACTCTTATTATGGCGCATCTGTCGTTGCTCCAATCGTTGAAACATTGGCTGTCGAATATGCGATCGCTGATTATCTCGAGACTAACCCTGGAGATCCAGTTCCTAACGTAAGTGGAATCACCAGAGTCTCAGACACAGAAGTAACTGTAGTAGTCAATGGCTTCGATGCCGCTGCAGTTTACCAAGTTTGTGGTATCTCAGTCGCTCCAGTACACTACTATGGTGATGATGACTTGGTCGACTATGCTAATAACGAGTTCGGTTTCAACAACAGAACTGAAACTTCGATGGAAATGATTCAGAGCAAAACATCCGCTCCAATGGGTGCTGGACCATACAAATTCGTCGAATATGACAACAACGTAGTTCGTTTTGAAGCTAACCCATATTATTTCAAGGGCGAACCTTTAACGAAATATGTCAACTTCCAAGTTGTAACCGAAGATGGTAAGATTTCTGGTATCGTCGCTGGCGACATCGACGTATCGAATCCTTCCGGCTCACGCGTTAAGTTCCAAGAAATCGACACGATCAACAAGTACTCTGGAGAAGATTACGATGTTATCACAGTCAGTTCGATTGACAATCTAGGTTATGGATACTTCGGTATCAACGCCTTCAATGTCAACGTAAATGACATTCCTGATAGCGCCGCATCCAAAGCCTTGAGAACTGGATTTGCCGTTGTCGTTGCTGCTACTAGACACACTTCAATTAACAGCTACTATGGCGAAGCCGCTTCGATCATCAACTATCCGATTTCCAATACTTCTTGGGCAGCTCCAAAAGAGGGCGAAGTTGGTTACGAGATTGCCTTCTCTGAAAAACCGGATGGCACAGATATTTACACAGCTGATCCTGCAACACTTCCAGAATCAGAGAGATTGGCTGCTGCCAAAGCTGGCGCCAAACTGTGGTTTGAAGAAGCTGGATACGTGTTCACTGATACTGGCAATGCCGGCGACTTCGGTGGAAACATCTACACAGCCGTTGCTCCAATCGGTGCGAAACTTACTTATGAAGTAATCGTACCTGGTGGCGGTACTGGTGATCACCCATCTTACATGATCGCTGTTGAAATGTCGAACATTCTTGAAGAACTTGGATTCACAATCGAGATCAATGACCCTGCAAACTCGAATGTCCTCTGGGATGCTCTTGATACAGTTACCCAAGAAATGTGGGTTGCTGCTTGGGGTTCAACAATCGATCCTGATATGTACCAAGTTTACCACAGCAACAACGTTCCAGTTATAGCTGGCGGTGCTGCAAACTCAACAGAATCCAACCATTATGGTATTCAAGATGATACTCTTGATGAAAAGATTATGGAAGCTCGTACATCTGACGATCAAGCTTTCCGTAAAGCTACCTACAAAGAATGCTTGGATATCATCCTTGACTGGGCAGTTGAAATCCCGACTTACCAACGCCAGAACATTATCGCCTTCTCAACAGAACGCGTTAATATGGATACGGTAACTCCAGGAATCACAACTTACTATGGCTGGATGGCTGAAGTTGAAAATATCGAAATGAACTAATTGCTTCAATTAAATCTTAAAAGATCGATAAAATAAACCAACCCGACTTTAGTTGATGTTGACTGGGGTCGGGTTGTTTATTCGATTTACAAATTTGACAAAGGATGATAAGATGAGACAGTATATTATCAGACGGCTTCTAATCAGCGTCATAATCATTTTCGGCGTTTCAATCATACTGTATTCGATCATTAGGGCTATGCCGGTCAACTACATTGACAGCGTTATGCGTGGTAATCCGCTGATTACACCTGCACGGATTGACGAGATGAAAGATCTCTATGGCTTGAACGATGGTATTTTTGAAGGCTATTTCAAATGGCTTGGAAATGCAGTAAAAGGTGATTTTGGGAATTCATTCATTTCCGGTCAACCAGTTTTAGAAGACATATCTTCAAGAATGTGGATTTCGTTCTGGTTATCTTTTATTTCGCTCATTTTTCAGTTGTTGATAGCGGTGCCTCTGGGAATAATCGCCGCGACCAAGCAGTATTCCCGAACTGACTATGCAGTAACAGTTTTGGCGTTGGTCGGTATTTCTATGCCTGGCTTCTTTTTCGCTATCATATTGCAACAAGTATTCGCTATGGGATTGGGGTGGTTGCCGCTTCAAGGCATGATCGATGCGCGAAACCATCAGTTCATGACTACATTCCAGCAATATATGGATTACTTGGTTCACTTCATTATGCCAATTACGGTTTTGACCTTGATTAGCATAGGCGGACTCATGCGTTATACGAGAACAAATATGCTTGAAGTTCTTAATTCGGATTATATCCGTACTGCTAGAGCCAAAGGTCTTAGTGAAAAAACTGTTATTTATAAACACGCTTTCAGAAACACATTGATTCCAATTGTTACAATTCTTGGTGGTACTTTGCCATCATTGTTTGCTGGTGCTATGATCACGGAAAGCGTCTTCGCAATCGAAGGACTTGGCAGAGCCGGACTCAATGCAATCAGTCGAGGCGATATTCCTTATATCATGGCATTTAACACTTTCCTGGCAATATTGACATTGCTCGGAACACTAATGGCTGACATAACGTATGCGGTTGTCGATCCGCGCGTTAGGTTGTCTTAGGAAGGAGGATTAATATGGCTGCAGAAGCTAAAGAACTGAAACTTAGAAAAAGTAACCGAGAAATTCTTCCTCCTCAACCAGATGAAGATGTCTCAAGTCTGGCAGCAGACAAGATAGTTACCCCTGGGCAATTGGTAATGAAGCGCTTTTTGCGCAACAAATTGTCCCTAATCGGTATGTCAATATTGGTTTTCATGTTCATCTTCTCATTCTTGGGACCTGTAATTACAGACTATTCATATTCTCAGGTATTCAAGTATGATGACCTGAACTTGATTCAAATGTATGAACCTCCGTCGGCTGAGCATTGGATGGGAACAGATGGGAACGGAATGGACGTAATGACGAGGCTTATGTATGGCGGTAGAATATCGCTGACAATCGGTTTTGTCGTTGTCTTCGTCGAGATTTTCATTGGCGTCATCCTTGGTGGTGTCGCTGGATTCTATGGTCGATTCCTAGATGGCTTGATTATGAGGTTGGTTGACATCTTCAACTGTATTCCGTTCTTGCCCATCATGTTGATCGTAGGTGCAATTGTCAATGAACTTGATATTGACAAATCAAAGAACATCTATATTCTCATGTTAGTCATGGGATTGTTGGGATGGACTGGAATAGCCCGTATCGTTCGCGGACAGATTTTGTCATTGCGCGAGCAAGAGTTTATGGTTGCGACTGAAGCAACTGGGCTCAAACCCAGTCGCCGGATCTTCAAGCATCTGGTACCAAATGTAATTCCGCAATTGATCGTTATCGCTACTCTTGGTTTAGGTGGAATCATTCTGACAGAGGCAGCGCTATCTTTCCTTGGATTTGGAGTTCGTCCTCCGGTTCCTTCATGGGGCAATATGATCAATGCAGTTAACCAATCATACATTTTGAAAGCTTTCCCGTGGACTTGGATCCCGGCCGGTTTCTTGATTTTATTGACCGTGTTGGCATTCAACTTTGTCGGTGACGGGCTGCGCGATGCGTTTGACCCGAAGATGAAGAGGTGACATGATGGAAAAAGCACGTTACAAAGAGTTAAAGAAGCTTGCTTTGGAGCAACTTCGCCAAGCAGGCAAATATAGTAACCAACAGATAAACAAATACGAGAGATTGATCAAACGTAGAAATATACCAGAAACTGAATATCTGACCAAGTTCCGTGATGATAACAATATTCTTGAGATTGATAATCTTAGGACTCATTTCTTCACCGATGTCGGAGTTGTAAAAGCTGTCGATGGTATTTCTTTCGATGTCCCTAGGAAAGCAACAGTCGGAGTGGTTGGCGAATCTGGATGTGGCAAGAGTGTCACGTCATTGTCAATCATGCGCCTAGTTCCTAGACCTACAGGTCAGATCGTCGAAGGCGAAATCCGTTTCAAACACAAAGGCAATGCGGTAAATCTCGCGAGACTTTCGCTTGAAGAAATGCGGTCTATCCGCGGTAATGATATTTCGATGATTTTCCAAGAACCGATGACGTCGATGAATCCGGTTTTTACGACTGGATATCAGATCGATGAGGTTTTGAAGAATCATTTTCCTGAAATGAGTAAACAGGAACTCAAGGCAAAAACGATCGAAATGCTCACACTGGTCGGAATTTCTCGTGCTGAAGGCATTTACAAAGCTTATCCACATGAATTGTCAGGTGGAATGAGACAAAGAGCCATGATTGCCATGGCGCTCGCCTGCGATCCGCAACTTATCATCGCTGATGAGCCGACAACTGCACTTGACGTTACGATTCAGGCTCAAATTCTTGATATTTTGCGTGCGTTGAAGGACAAGATTGACGCTTCAATCCTGTTGATCACTCACGACCTTGGCGTTGTCGCTGAAATGGCGGACTATGTTGTCGTCATGTACGCTGGCAGGATCGTCGAAAAAGGAACTGCTAGAGAAATCTATAAAGATCCCAGACATCCATATACGGTCGGTTTGATCAAATCCAGACCAAACAATTTGGAAAAGGGAGAAAAACTCTACTCCATCCCTGGGCAGGTCCCTAGCCCGATGAACATGCCTGATTATTGTTACTTCAAGGATCGATGCAATCGTGCTGGCAAGAAATGTGAAGGTGCATACCCTGGATTCAATCAAGTATCACCGACGCACTTTGTCGCCTGTTATTATCCAAACGGGGGTGAAAAGAAATGAGCCAAGAAAAGAAAGATATCCTCGTTGTCAAGGACTTATACAAGTACTTCCCCATCCGGGCTGGCGTTTTCCAACGTGTAGTCGGACATGTTCGTGCGGTTGACGGAGTCAGCTTCACGATCAAGGAAGGCGAAACTATGGGCTTGGTTGGTGAATCCGGTTGCGGCAAGACCACAATTGGAAGAACAATCTTGCGTTTGCATGAACCAACAAAAGGCGAAGTTCACTACAATGGCATGGATATCATCAACATGAAGAAAAGGGATCTGCGCAAACTGCGCCCGGAAATTCAGTTGATTTTCCAAGACCCGTATTCATCATTGTCTCCAAGAATGCCTGTCGGTGAGATCATTGGCGAAGCAGTCAGGGAGCACAAAATAGTTCCACCGTCTGAATACCGCGATTACATCATGAAAGTCATGTCGGACTGCGGACTGCAGCCACATCACATCGACCGTTATCCTCACGAGTTCTCAGGCGGGCAAAGACAACGTATTTGTATTGCCAGAGCTTTAGCCTTGAAACCCAAGTTCATTGTTTGCGATGAGCCGGTATCGGCTCTTGATGTTTCGATCCAGGCGCAGATCATCAATTTGCTCAAGGGTCTTCAAGCAGACTATGGTTTCACTTATTTGTTCATTTCCCATGACCTTTCCGTAGTTGAGTATATTTCTGACAAAGTTGGAGTCATGTATCTTGGAGATTTGGTGGAATACGGACCTAGAGACGCAATTTTTGCTGATCCCGCACACCCGTACACAAATGCCTTGTTCAGTGCCGTTCCGGTTCCTGATCCCGATTTCAAACCGAATCGGATAATTCTTCAAGGGTCGTTGCCAAGCCCTGCTAATCCGCCAAAAGGATGTAAATTCCATACGCGTTGTCCGCAGGCCATGCCGATCTGTAAGGAAGAAGTTCCTGTTACCCGAGAAGTTGGTCCTGGACATTTCGTCAATTGCCATCTTTATGATGAGGAAAAAGCTGAAGAACTGAAGCAATTCCGTTTTGAAGTGAACAATGCACTGGATGAAAGGACAAGACAGAAAAACAAAGCAGCTCTGAGGTGATTAGTATGGAATACGATCAGAAGCAAAACGATAAATTCGTCGATGATGGTCGTACTATTGTCAACATGGATTTCGAAGCTCTATCGACTTATAAACATCCGCGTAAGAAGCCAGTGGCTTATTACCGACAAAGACAGAAGGAGTTGGCAGCTCTTGATATAACACCCAAAGAAAGATGGGCAATGATCAAGGCTGTGTATATCTACTTGCTTCCATTTGTCTTGGTTATGTTCGGGGTTATGGCGTTGGTCATGTTTGTGTTGACGGAACTTTGGAAAATGTAAAAAAAAATATGCCAAGGAAGTTTCAAAATTCCTTGGCTTTTTTTAGCGGCTTTTTCTGATATATTTATGATTGGCGATTTCGCCGAGTTCGTAATCTTCTTTGGATAGATTAGCTTTGATGAACGACTTGACATCATCTGATTTCAGATCATACATCTTCTCGATTTCATGAAAGAAGACTGTTGGAACCATGTCAAGATATTCAGACAATTTCGGAAGGTCTGCCGGCACAATTTCAACGTCTTCGCCAACTACCTTGGCTAAAGCCCGCTTGTACGTGTCTGCTGTCCTGGCACCAACGATCTTGATGCCTTCGTTGTTGCTGTTGACCATAATGACTGTTGGAAAACCTGTGACTCCTAGATCGATCATCGGTTGAAGATTTTCGAACAACACCTGTTTGCCGGATTCTGAGAAGCTTTCTTTGATGATTGCATCGTCAATTCCCAAGTCCGAAGCGATATTCTTCAAAGTTTCGGGTTTTGCGATGTTTTTCTCGAACACAAACGCACCTTCTCTGACCATTCTCAGGAATTTTGTTGCGAGCCCCTCATTGTGCTTTTTGATCAACAGGTAAGCAATGCTGGAAGGAAATGAAGAGGTGATCGGATCTTTCATCCAGATTTTCCCATTCATGGGAATGCGATAGAATTTTCCGACTTGTTCCCAGTGAGAAGCTTGTTCTTTGGCTTCAGGTCCATTGAGATTCTCATAATGGTTGCCATCTTCAACCATACCACCCATGATAGTGTGCAAGTTGATGTAATCCTTGTATTCAAGTTTGAATTTTGTCAGCGCCGTATCAAGCGCCCAGCAATGCGAGCACAAGGG
>JAFGQT010000107.1 GCA_016935515.1 Bacilli bacterium | reverse complement strand
TGGCCTACGGACACTGGTGTACCTGTTGTGACATATAGTGTCGCAGATGGCGAGATGGCAGTAACATCTGATAATCTTGGTGATGCCAACTGGGCAATTCAACTTTTCCAAGAGAATATCGAATTAGTTCCTGGAGCCACATACACCATCGAGTTCCGTTCCAAAGCCGATCAACTTCGTGACATCAACTTTAAACTCATCGACGGCAATGGTGCTGAAACACTGTTGGTTGCTTCTTTGACGACAGATTACCAGACGTTCACACTGACTTTCACTTACAGCGGCACTGCTGAAACCGGCAAACTTGATTTCGAGCTTGGCGCTATCGGAACTGCTGTACCAGGAACGACATACATCGATGACGTCATTTTCTACCGTAATTTCAATACGACAGCTGAATAAGAGGGCTCACGCCCTCTTTCCTCGGGAAAAGGACAATAATATATTATGCGTGGAGTAAATCTTGGTGGCTGGTTGGTCTTGGAAAGATGGATGACTCCGGAATTGTTTTCTGGTTACAACGCACCTGACGAATATCACTTGCTACTGGAACGTCAAGACGCATTGTCTGCCATCAAGCAACATCGGAACGATTTCATCTGTGAATCGGATTTTGCATGGATCAGTTCGCATGGGCTCGATTCCGTAAGAATACCGGTTGGCCATTGGCTTTTTGAAGATATTCCGCCATATATGAACGCAAAACAAGAACTTGACCAGGCATTCAGGTGGGCTCACGCCTATAACCTGAATGTCTTGGTCGATATTCACGCTGCTAAGGGATGTCAGAATGGTTTTGACAACGGTGGTTTGTCTGGGGTATGTGAATGGCATAAGTCAGAAGCGAATATTCAAGATACACTGAATCTGATCAAAAGGATTTGTAGCGAGTATGCAACTGAACCTGCTTTTGCCGGAATCGAACTTTTGAATGAACCACATCAAGATATTTCTTTGGAGTTGCTTCAAGATTTTTACAAAAAGGGTTATGATATAGTCAGGAATGCGTTTGGCAAAGATAAGTACGTTGTTTTTCATGACGCATTCAGATGGAATCAATGGAAGCCATTCTTTAAAAACGGCCGATTTGAAAATGTCTATCTTGATACCCATATGTACCATGTATTTGGTGAACTAAAACAAGACGCCAACATGTTCGACCTTTACGACTTATTGCTTGACAAACGTCTGCGACAGATCAATGAGATCAAGGAGCATGTAAGATTGATAATCGGAGAATGGTCCGTTCCTTTGACTGATAACCTTTTGAGCAAACATCAAGGAACCGATCATGACCTTATGCAAAAGGTTTTGGGAGGGCTGTCATCTCTAGTTTTCAACCAAGCTGACGGCTGGTTTTTCTGGAATTACAAATTGAGCGAACAATCTGCAAAGTCACATCAAGGCTGGGATTACAGGCGATTGTTCGAAGACGGATATTCTGGTTTTTGAGAAAGGAAAGAGAATATGAAAAAACTAATTATGGTTGCTGTGATTGGGCTTCTGTTTTTCGGAATAGTGGCGTGTGACGACACGCCGGTAATAACGTTGCCAACGACAGTTCCGACAACCACTACAACGACAACCACTACAACAACTACAACAACGACCGCTACAACAGCTACAACAGCCACAACAACTGTGTCTGGTTCGACAACTGTTTCTGATTCTACGACACTGCCACAGACGGAATCGACAACAGATACGTCAACATCAGGAGTAACGACTTCTGGTACTGGAGAAACAACTACAACAAGTGGGACTACTTTACCGTCGACCACAACTGAGAACACCAACATCGTCAAAAACATCGTGCTCAGTTATGCCGATTGGGGCGACCCGGAGATCAATCAAGCATTGATAGATGCTTTCATGATCAAATATACTAACATTGAAGTAGAACTCCGCCGTGACATCCAAGGTGCTGGTGCCGAGTTCACAGGCAATCTTTTGGCCGCACAGGCAGCCGGTGTTTTGCCGGATGTGTTTGCCATCGATAACGTTCCGACGGGATATTACAACGGTATGTTGCTTGACATTACTGATTTGTGGGATGCAGATCCGGATACAGATCTTGTTTATCCAAACATTGCAGCTACAGCGATTTACAATGGTTCCAGATATGCTTTGCCCTCGTTCCAGTTCATCAAGGGGATAATGATAAACAAGAACCTATTCGCTCACTATAATATTCCTCTGCCCGAAAAAAACTGGCATTATGAAGACTTCGTCGCGATTGCCAGAGAAATCAGAGCAGCAGGTAAAAATGATTACGTCTATGGCATCGATCCATGGTTCGGATCACTTGATTTTGAATCGATTTGGCCAACGCTAGACTATGCTGATGTCGGGTACAACACTTGGGACGGAACAGAGTTCCACTTCACATCTCAAGCATGGATCGACGCTTATAACGTCAAATTGGATCTCATGGAAGAAAAAGTTGTTGCTTCCTACACTGCAGAAGAAATGGAAGCTATCGGAAATGTCTGGCCGTGGTATGCTGGTTATATCGGTATGAGAATCGACGGTACATTCAACTTGTGGATGGTCGACAGCATGTTTGAAGAAAACAATATCGACATTGGCTTCTGGCCATACCCAGGTGGAGACGCAGGACAATTTCCGCCGACCATTCTAGACTATCAGGTGATTTCTTCAGAAACCGAACATCCTCAAGAAGCTTATCTGCTTGCCAAGTGGATGACTTTCGGTGAAGAAGGCTGGCTAAAACGTCTCGAAATCATGGATGAACGAGGCGATTACTATCTAGATCGTTTTCCGGTTGCAGATTATCCTGAAGTATGGGCCGCTGCTAAAAATTACATTGACTACATCGACGGTCTGCGTGAGAGCGTAGAATTGTTCGAATACTCCAAACCGGATGTCGACAAATGGCTACCGGGATACAAGTCTTTCTGGGAGTGGGTCAGCACTACCAATGATTACTGGGAACGGATCAATACCGGGCTTGTAACACCATCAGTATTCGCTGCTGAATGGGAAGCCCAGATCAACATGATGGTTGCGGACGCTCTGGCCAACGAATAGCAGAAAACGATTGATCCACTTCATCTTGACTCAAAGAGGTGCTTCATGAAATCACTGACAACATTCTTCACAATCAAAAGAATAATTCTCTTTTCACTCCTTACGGTCATAATCGTCGGGCTGGCTCTTTTGGGCCGGCCCGCGAATATTGACCACAAGGAGTTTTCAACATTGATCGATGATGAAATTGAAATTGCCAATGATGCTTATGCTCAGGTTGAGCGAAACTATGTTTATCTACCGTCAGAGGTAGAAATCATTGTTGAGCCAGAAGACCTCGGCATGGATCTGATCGATGGAACAGATTACGGCTATTTTGGTTCATTGTTTGCGCTTGACGAGAAAGAGTCACTTGATTTCAACGTGATTGTTCCATCTGGCGCACTTTTTAATATCGAAATTGATTATGTCGATGTATCTGAATATATTCTCTCAAATGAGTTGACGGTTCTAATATCTGATGAGTTACCGTTCGAGGAAAGCAGGATCATCAAGCTTCCGGCAAGGTGGGTATTCGATACTGACGAGTTTCCGCTTGACAGGTATGAAAATGAGACAATGCCGAGCAGCGTAAAACAAGAAGTTGTTCAGACCGTCAGATTGAACGATACCACGGCACTTAACCAAGCACCGCTCAAATATCAACTTGAGACTGGTTCGAACAAAATAACGTTTTCTGTCCGTACGGGAAGAGTTTTGATCGGACAGATCCGTTTTGTTCCACCAGTAGAGCTGCCCACATACGCAGAGTATTTGGACTCGCATGATGCACAAATGGGAACTGACGAATTGATAATATCTGCCAAGGAAATCACTGCTAAAAACAATCCTTCTATCCGTCTGACATCCGACAATGATCCTTCTGCAATCAGTTACGATACGAGGATCCAACGTCTCAATGCGATCGATGGATACAGCACGCGCAGCGGTAACGATGCAATTGAATACAGTTTTGTGGTATCTGATACAGGATACTATTACTTGGGCGTTAAATTCAGACAGGACTTTCTGATGCAGATGCCTGTTTTTCGCGAATTGAAGCTTGACGGAGAAATTCCCTTCGTCGAAGCATCTGCGCTCGTCTTCCACTATACAAAGGATTACCAAAACCTGCTTTTTGGCGAAGATGAGCCATATCTGTTTTATCTAGAAGCAGGATTACACACCTTGTCATTAAGAACTGTTCTTGAACCATATCGAGATGTTCATCAGGCAATTGTCTGGGTCATGGAAGAAATAACCGATCTCAGTCTCGAAATAAAAAAACTCACTGGAAACAACAGTGATCAGTATCGGTCTTGGAAATTGGCTACGTATATTCCTGATATCGAAGCGAGACTTCAAAGTTGGCTCGACACACTTAACTTGGTTGTGGAGCATCTCAGTCAATATTCGCACCAAAGCAAACCGGGTCAACTTACCAATCTAAAATTGGCAATCGAACGCTTGACAAGTCTGAAAAGTGACGTCGATGAGATTCCCAGCAAGATGATCCTCCTGTCAGATGGAGATACTTCAGTAGCACAATTGTTGGGCAGTTTCATCCAGTATATCTTACAGAATGGACTTGACGTCCAAACGATCTATGTCACTGGCAACGAAAAATTGCCTAACCCAGAAGCCAATATATTTAAAAAAGCATATGAGTCGACGCTGCGCTTTTTCTTGAGTTTTTCCAAGCGAGCTTACCAAGTGCAGGACGTTGAAGAAGATACACTTGACGTTTGGGTGAATCATCCCAGACAGTATATTGAGATCATGCAAATGATGATCGATACCGACTTCACAGCTACAACTGGGATCGATGTCCAGCTCTCATTGATGCCCGATGAAAACAAATTGATTTTGGCAAACGCCGCAGATTACGCTCCCGACGTCGCAGTCGGAGTCAATCACTGGATTCCTTATGAGTTCGCTATCCGTGACGCAAGTCTAGATTTGCGGCAGTTTGACGGTTATGCAGAAACAGTCAGCCAATTTGCCAAAGGCGTAATGATACCTTATGCGTTTGAAGAAGGTATCTATGGACTTCCGGAGACACAGAACTTCTATGTCACTTTCTATCGTGAAGACATCATGGACGCCTTGAACCTTCCCATACCTGGGACTTGGGAGGAAGTCATCGAGATCCTTCCGGAACTTCAAAGTTTGGGAATGAATTACTATGAGCCTTTGGCGCTCTTCAAAGGCTTCAAACCATTCGTGGCGACTATGCCGTTCATTTACCAATTTGGCGGGAAGTTGTACGACGAAGACGGTATGACGACTTTGATCAACAGCGAAGAAGCACTTGAAGGCATGAAATTGATGACAGATCTGTTCACGGTCTACAATATGCCAAAAGAAATAACCAACTTCTATCAGCATTTCCGTCACGGGACCTTGCCGATAGGAATAGGTGATCTCGGAACATATCTGCAATTGACCATTGCCGCTCCTGAAATCGCGGGCAAATGGTCAATCGCACCGCATCCAGGTGTTGAAAACGATGAAGGAGAAATTGAAAGATGGGCCGCAAGCGGTGCCCAATCATCAATGATCCTCAGCACTTCGGATCAACCGGAAGACTCGTGGGATTTTCTTGAGTGGTGGATGTCCACTGAAGTTCAAAGTGAATTCGCGATCAGATTACAGACAACTTATGGAACGGAATATTTGTGGAATACCGCCAATTTGGAGGCCTTTCGTCAACTTCCGCTTCCGCGTGAACACATTGACATCATTCTTGAACAATGGAATTATGCCCTTGAGGCTTCGAGAATACCTGGGGCTTACATGGTCGAGCGGGAAATAAGCAATGCTTGGAACTCGATTGTTTTCGATGATGCAAATCCTCGGATTACCTTGGATGAAGCTGCTAAGACCGCTAACCGGGAAATACTCTATAAAATGGAAGAATTCGATTACGTTGTCGATGGAATTGTCGTCAAGCCGTATATCGTACCGACGATCGACAATATCGATCTTTGGCTGACGGAGCGTGATGACGATGCTTAAGAAAATGAATCATCCACTCTGGTTCATCACACCATATGTTGTGCTATTCGTCACTTTCATCATCATTCCCGTCATCTTGGCGATTGCCCTCTCATTCACATATTTCAACACGATCCAGACGCCTGAGTTCATTGGTCTCAGGAACTATATCGAGCTCTTGACAAAAGACGAGACGTTCATGCAATACGTGTTGCCAAACACCATTAAGTTCGCTTTCATCGTAGGACCAGTAGGATATATGATGAGTTTTGTGCTTGCTTGGATGCTGGCGCAAATACCTCACAAACCTAGGACAGTGCTGGCGATAGTACTCTACAGTCCTTCGATGACCGCAGGTATCGCCATGGGTGTTGTCTGGACAATTGTTTTTTCTGGAGATTCTACCGGATACCTCAACAGTCTTCTGCTCGACATGCAGATCATAAATGAGCCGATCCAATTTCTCACTTCACCGGATTATTTGATGAACATCATGATTCTCGTCAGCCTTTGGGGAAGCATGGGCGTCGGTTTTCTAGCGATGTTGGCAGGTATCCTCAACATCGATCAAAGTCTTTATGAGGCAGCTTATGTCGATGGTCTAAGAAACCGTTGGCAAGAGATATTCTATATCACTATTCCTGCGATGAAACCGCAGATGCTTTTTGGCGCTGTAATGGCCGTGGTGGGCACATTCACGGTGGGGGCGATCGGCGTTCAACTATCAGGGGCAAATCCTACGCCCCAATATGCAGGACAATTGCTCGTCAACCATATCGAGGATTTTGGATTCATTCGTTATTTGATGGGGTACGCGTCCGCCATCAGCGTCGTGTTGCTTTTGATGATCTATTCAATAAGCAAGGTCACTTGGTCCTTGCTGAAGGATAGGGGGTAGATTCCATGGCTAAATTTCAGGGCATGAAAATCAACCCGACCCGCTATCACAGAAGTCAGATCAAATTCTATTTGGTTTTACTGCCTATGGCATTGTTTGTTTCGTTGCCGATCATTTTCATCATCAATCACGCGTTCAAACCGACAAACGAGTTGTTTGCCTTCCCACCGCGCTTTTTTGTCAGGGTACCCACTCTAACTAACTTTACTGATTTGTTCCGCCTTGCTTCGGATTCGGGCATACCTTTCAGCCGTTATTTGTTCAACAGTGTTCTTGTGACTTCAATTGGCGTTTTCTTGTCAGTCCTGTTTACTTCAGCCGCAGCTTACGGATTGTCCAAATTGAAATTCAAAGGAAAGAAAGCCTTGTTCGAAATAAATACGCTTGCATTGATGTTCGTGCCGATAGCAGTCATGATTCCACGCTATATCACGATTGCCAGAGTTGGACTGATCGATAGTTATCTAGTCTTGATTTTGCCGTTGATCGCAATGCCTGTCGGGCTCTTTCTTGTCAAGCAATTCATCGATCAAACGCCTGATGAGCTGATCGAGAGTGCTAAAATCGACGGCGCGAGTGAAATGGAGATTTTCCTAAAGATTATCGTACCGATTGTATCACCTGCCTTGGCGACGGTAGGTATTTTGTCATTCCAACTGCTTTGGAATGACATCGGAGCTTCAACATTATATATCAATGACGATTCGATGAAGACGCTAGCGTTCTATTTCTCAACGCTAGGTGCCAGAACCGGGAACACCGTTGCCGGACAAGGCATCATGGCGGCAGCTTCTTTGATATCATTCGTACCGAACATCGTCATTTTCATTTTCTTGCAAGGTAAAGTCATGAATACCATGGCCCATTCAGGGATCAAATGATGAAAAAACTGATGCTCGCCGTTTTGGTCTTTATATTGATTGGATTGACGTTCGGTACCGTTATCCAAGCAGAATCCGGAGTTCGCTACGATACTTACACGCTTAGCGACGGCCGATTTGTCAGAACCCAGACCGCTTATACGGCAATATCAAATCACAATGAGGTATATGGAGAACCGCTTAACAGACCCAATGACATATTCATCGACGACAAAGACAATGTCTATATTGCTTCTACCGATGAAGTGTCTCGTACTGGAAAAATCATCAAGTTCAATTTGCAAAATGAACGCGTAAAAGTAATTGGAGAAGATTTCCTCATCAATCCGACAGGGATTTATGTCAACAAAGATGGGGACATCTATGTCGCAGACAGCGGCGGAAAAGTAGCTTATAAACTTACCCAATCCGGAGGAATATTACAGCGATACACCAAACCTGATTCGCCTCTTTTTGGCAGCGATGAATTTCAACCACGGAAGATTGTGGCCGATTTGCGTGGCAATGTCTACTTGTTGATCAACGGATCAAAAGGACTTGCGCAATTTACGGATGACAACACATTCCTTGGCTATTTTGGCACTAACTCTATTCAACCCTCACTGGAATTGGTGTTGAAATATATCTTCTATACCGATGAACAACTTGACAGAATGGTTCAGCTTGCTCCCCCAGAAATATCCAACATGTCCATTGATGATCGAGGATTGATTCATACAGTCAGCCTTGGAGTTGAAGGGACAGGCGTCAAGCGTCTGAACATCAGCGGCGACAATCTTCTGGGCTCGGTATATGCCCTTCAAGATCTTGAGGATATCTACATCGGTCCGATCGGAAACATCTATACCGTCAGCAAGTCCGGATATATCTATGAGTATGATATCGAAGGTAACCTTCTGTTTGCTTTTGGTGGGCAAGACGAAAGCAACCAGACCAAAGGCCTGTTTAATGTGCCGAGCGGCATAGCTGTCGACAAGGCTTATAATCTCTATGTCCTTGACGGACCGGGAAAAGAACTACAAATATTCACACCTACTGGATTTGCCGACCTGATCCACCACGCCTTAGAACTTTATCAAGACGGAAAATATATCGACAGCAAGGAACCTTGGGAACAAGTCCTGAAAATGAACGACATGTTTGACCTCGCTCACAAAGGGTTGGGAAATGCATATTATAGTCTTGGTGAGTATCAACTTGCGCTTGAGGAATTTTCTATTGCTCATGAACGCGATGGTTACAGTGATGCTTTCTGGGAAGTCAGAAACGCATATTTGATTGACAATGTCGGAATTATGCTGACAATATTCTTTGTCTTTTTACTGCTATATCTTGTCAACATGAAACTTCATTTCTTCAATTATGTTTTCCGTCCTGCAGGACAAGCGATTCGTTACGTAAGAAGCAAGAGCAAGATTCTTGACGAGATGTTGTTTGTATTCACTTACTTGCGTAATCCCGCTGATGCGACTTACTTGATCAAGCGGAAGAACCGGGTTGGAATCCTCTCTGCCAGCTTGTTACTGATCATATTCTTTGGATTCTATATATATTACATATATACTTTGGGATTTTTATTCAACCAACGCAATCTGGCTGAAATCAGTTTACTTGAAGAATCGCTGAAGGTTTTCTTACCGTTGTTATTGTTTGTTGTGGCCAACTATCTAGTTGGTTCTATCCATGAAGGTGAAGGCAGATTCCGTGATGTATACGTCACGACGATTTTTGCAGTTGCACCGATTTTCTTTGCTTTCCCGATTCTGGCTATGTTATCGCACGCCCTCACTTACAACGAATCGTTCTTGATCTCCTTCGGGCAGACCATAGCAATATTGGTCAGTGCCGTATATTTCTTCTTCATGGTCAAAGAGACGCATTATTATTCAGTCAAGGAAACGCTTATTTCCATATTCATATCTGTTTTCACGATGATCATCATGTTGCTTGGAGCCTTCATAGTGTATATCTTGTTGAGGGAACTGGGAACGCTGATCATCGAACTTATCAGGGAGGTGTATTATCGTGTCTAGCATTTTCAAAAAAACACTTCTCGTCATGTTGTCGAGCATTACTATCATCTTTGGGGTCAAAGCTTTGAACTTAAGTGAGAACGCTGATGATATCAGTCTGGAACAACCTACATACATCGAAGCGATGAAACTTGGATCATCTAGATTTTCTCAAGTCCAAGACAAGAGTCCAGTCGATCCGAGTTTCTATATTCCGATCACAGCAGAAGACCAGCTTGTCGCCGAGAATACCGATTTGAGACTATACTATGATTCCGAGCATATTTCGTTCAAAGTTGAAAACAAATCGAACGGTTATGTGTTCTCCACTTATATTGACAATGTCAGAGCGGGAACTTATGACGGATTGCTTTCCAGTGGTTTGGGAATCGAATATATACTCGTTAACAAGAACATGGACATTGTTCAGAATCTCGGTGTCGCCAACACATTTCACACTGTCGAATCTCAGGCCACTCCTCAAGGGATATCATTGGATATCTATATCGACGGATACTGCTCGACAACAAGATGCAATGCGATGTATCCTCGTTATCTAGAAGGCGAATTGACGCTGGAGGAAATGCTCGGTTTCGGGTATATAGATCTACAAATTGGTTTTCAGGTCAATGTATCGCTTGAAGCCGATGGAATCAAGGTTGAGATTCCATTCGATTCGATCGTGGAAGACAATTCGGGAGAGTTGCTGTTGTCAAGCATCATCGTTTTCCCCGGATTTGGGGCAACCAAAATGACAGATATCCCTGGATATATGGTTATTCCTGACGGAGCGGGAACCTTGATTCGCTACGAAGATAATCAAGATCGTTATCCCAGACCATATGAAGCACCGTTCTACGGCCCAGATCCAGGACTTATTTCGATTGAAAACAGTGTGGTTTCTTATCCGCTTTCTCTACCGATTTTCGGTATGGTTCATGGCGTCGATCAAAATGCGATGTTGGGAATCGTTACATCTGGAGATATGAGTGCTAGATTGTTCGCTTATCCCAACGGAGCGTTTAATCTAGATTACAACTTGATATTCACTAAGTTTGACTTGCGAAAGACATATCGTCAGAGTTTTCTGTCGGATGGAACTGGTGGAGCACTGAGAAATGTTAGGACATCTTTGGCCGACATGGCGATCAAATACATCGTACTTGATGACGAAGAAGCGAATTATGTCGGCATGGCGAACACTTACAGACAGTATCTTGAAAACAACGGCACGCTTCAAAGACTAGCAACAAGTGCCGATATTCCTTTGCATTTGACATATCTAATGGCCGATTCGAAAGAGTCTTTTTTCGGAGAAAGTCTCTTGGAGATGTCCAGTGTAAATGATGTGATGAACATGCATACAAAGCTTGTCGAGGCAGGAATAGGCAATTATCGTGTTGATTTGATGGGCTGGAACGATGGAGGCTATTCGGGGAATCTACCAAGTTCAATCGATTTTGAAAACCGGCTTGGCAGCAAGCGCGAATTCAGCGAGTTGATAGCCTATATCAAGGAAACGGGCAAGCTGTCGCTGCTTAACAACTATGTTTTTGCCTCTGAAGCCACAGACGGTATAGCAGTTGCCAAGGACGTCGCCAAAGGCGTTAATCGATTTGTGATCCAATACGAGTGTCCCGTATGTGTCTATGAGGATCATTACATGCTATATCCGCATGTATCTGCTCAAAGAGCCGTCAACGACTTATATGATTACATGGAATTGGGAGTAGGCGTGCTGTTTGAGACTTTGGGAAACAACCTCATAAGTTTTTATGATTCAGGCAACTATATTCGTGAACATGCATATGCCATCTACCAACAAGCCATGGCATATTATGAAGGCACTGCATCATATGCATATCCTTATGCTTATGCTTTACCATATACAACGACTTTCTATCAAGCCCCACTTTACAATTCTCAAGTCAAGTATTTTGACGACCTTGTGCCATTATTGCAGACAGTTTTGAGAGGAAACATAGAGATGTATGGTGACTATCTCAATTTCAACAGTTATGGACGCGAGCAATTGCTGATGCTGGTTGATTTTGGTGTATATCCGTCATTCATTTTGACTGAAGAACCTTCTAGTCTGCTTAAAGACACTGACATTTCAAGACTATATACCACTGAATTCGATTTATGGGAAGACACCGTAGTCGATGAGTATAATTATGTCAATCTAGCATTGAAACATGTCCAGGGATCAACCTTGGTTTCGCGTGAGACGCTTGCGCCAGGATTGGTCCACAATGTCTATGACAACGGCGTTGAGATCTATATCAATTATGGGAAAGAAGCTGCCGTAGTTGGTTCATTGGTCATCAATGGCATGGACTACAAGGTGGGGGGTGTTGACTGATGCCCAAAACCGAGAAGTCCGGTCGGACTCTGAAAAGCATGCTTGTCAATAATTTCATCTACCGTAGGGAAATACATCAGATCGTCCTGTTTTCGTTTTGGAAAATAAAGATAACCAACAAACGCAGACAAAGTCTGATCGGTTTGTCGTTTGTCTTGTTGTGGATCGTAGGGTATTTGGTCTTTGCGCTTTATCCGATGGGACACAGTCTTTACCTTAGTTTCTTCAAGGTAAGAATGGACGGGTCCTCGTTGCAGCTATTGTATCACGGTATCGAAAACTACAAGGCAGCTTTCTTGATTGACGAGCGGTTTGTGGATATGCTGTTACAATATGTATTACAGACAGCAATGAATGTTCCGATCACAATTGTGTTTGCGCTTGTGATTGCTATGTTGATTAATCAGGATATCAAGGGAAAAGGCATATGGCGAACGATATTCTTCTTGCCGGTGATCATCATTTCTGGTCCGGTCATCCAAGAATTGTTGAACCAAGGCGCGACAACTTTGCCCTCAATCCAAGAATATCGGCTTATCGGAATGATTCTTGATAATCTCAATCCTGCACTCGCAGCTCCGATCCAAGCTTTGTTTGACCGGATCTTGTTGGTGCTATGGTTTGCTGGGATTCAAATACTGATCTTTCTTGCTGGATTGCAAAAAATCGATAAAGAAATATATGAAGCATCGATGATTGATGGAGCCGGTCCGTGGGAATCGTTCTGGAAGATCACATTGCCGTCATTGATGCCTTTGATCTCGGTTACGATCATTTATACGGTCGTATCAATGAGTGTATTTAGTCTCAATGAAGTCATCATCTATATCCGCAACGTCATGCGCGGAGAGTCAACAGTTGGAACAGTAATCAATGGAATGGGCTATAGTGCTGCGCTCGCTTGGATCTACTTCCTTGTGATGTCTTTGTTGATCATCATCTTCATCGGACTCATCAACATCCGCAAGAGGTCGAAATCATGAAGCGGCTGGTGCGAAGCTTGAAAGAAAGCTTAATGTTGATCAAAAACAAGGATTTCCATCAGCTTAAGATCAAGACCAAACGCTTGTTTTTGGGTATGCACTTCAAGGATGGACTCATTTACCATCTGCTTGTCTACGCGCTATTGTTGTCATTTGGGTATATTTACTTGTACCCAATGTTGTTCATGGTGACCAACAGTTTCATGACGGTAGAAGACATCATCGATATTGGTGTTCGCTGGGTTCCTTCACAACTCAATATTGAAAACTATCAGTTGGTGATTCAAGAGATCAACTATCCAAAGGCCTTGTTACAGGGATTATACTTGGCAGCGGTGCCCTCCTTGATGGCTACTATGTCTAGCGCGATCATCGGTTATGGATTCGCCAGATTCAATTTTCCACTGAAGAAACTGATGTTCGTTCTGATGATAATGACTTTCATCGTCCCGCCCCAAATAACCATGTTGTCAATGTTCAGGATGTATTCACGATACGAATTATTAGGTTCGATATTGGCGTTCGTATTTCCTGCCGTACTTGGGCAAGGTCTTAACGGAGCCTTGTTCATCCTGATTTTCTATCAGTTTTTCCGCATGATTCCCAAATCATTGGAAGAATCAGCACAACTCGATGGAGCATCATCTTTCAAAATCTTTACCCGAATTGCCCTGCCTTTGGCAATCCCTTCGATAATCATAGTCTTTTTGTTCAGCTTTGTCTGGTACTACAATGAGACTTATTTGGCCGGTCTTTATTTGAGCGGCAGCGAGCTCTTGACACTTCCGTTGCGGATTGATCAGCTAATCAACGGCTATGTAGGCATCTATCAAGGCAACGAGCGTGCCATGCAACTGATGCAGGCAGTTAAGCTTGCGGGCAACGTCTTGACTTTATTGCCACTGTTGATTATCTATTTCTTTACCCAACGGTACTTTGTCGAAAGCATCGACAGGACCGGAATTACAGGAGAGTGATACTTATGAAAAAAATACTAACAATATCAGTGCTGGTCTTGTTTGTCTTTGTTCTTGCTTGCGATCGAGCTACTACGACAATCACGACGACAGCATCAACAACTCAGTCGACAACTTCGTCTTTTTCTGAAATCACGTCATCAACTGACGTTTCAACCACACATGCCGAAACAACGACTGCAGTTGTGACGACTACGACACAACCGGTAACTTCAACAACCACCACAACAACTACTTCGCAGCCAACAACAACGCTAACGACTACTGAAACAACTACTACATATGATGATCGCAGTCTCGTACCACTTGACTGTGAGCATCTTGACAATATTGATGATTGGCAACCCATATGGTGCGACGAGTTTTCCGTCGATGGACTTCCAGATACTAGCAAATGGTGGTACGATACCGGTGCATCGGGATGGGGCAACAGCGAATTGCAATACTATACCGCAAGTGATCCCGACAATGCGCGTGTTGAAGATGGGCTATTGCATATAACTGCTATCAAAGAGGACTATCTTGGGGCTGATTACACTTCCGCAAGACTTGTGACCAAGTATCGTGGCGACTGGGAATACGGTCGCGTTCAGATCATGGCGAAAATGCCTTCGGGAAGAGGTCTGTGGAGTGCACTCTGGATGTTGCCCACAGACTGGGAATATGGCGGATGGCCTGACAGCGGCGAAATCGACATCATGGAATACGTCGGCTATGACAAGCCGACTGTTTACGGTACAATCCATACCGCGGCATTTAACCATAGTCTAGGCACCCAGATCGGGTTTAACACCGACGTTTTGACGGTTGAAAGTGAGTTTCATCTCTATGAGATGATCTGGGAACCAGGAAAGATAGACTTATATGTTGATGGCAACAAATATGCTTTTTTCGGTTTCAATCCTGAAATAAACGTTGAAAGGGATAACTATGAAGCTTGGCCGTTCGATCAACGGTTCCATTTGATCATGAACATTGCGGTCGGTGGAACTTGGGGTGGAGCCCAAGGCGTTGATGACGCAATTTTTCCTCAATCGATGGTGATTGATTATGTTCGCGTCTATCAAAAAGATTACGCGGGCATGGATCGATATCCACCGGGAGACATTGCTTCCATAACTGTACAGGATGATTCTGACTCACACCTGAAGATCAAGTGGGAAAAAGCCGTTGACGACGTTATGGTAAAAGAATACTACGTCTTTGTGGATGGTGTTCTATATGACTCTACGAGTCTCAATGCGATGCTTATTTCCAATTTGGAGCCGGAGACACAATATGTCATTGATGTATGTGCTAAGGATTTCAAGGGCCAAATCGGCGAATGTAGGACGTTGAATGTCACGACCGATCCTGTTCAGTTGGTGACGGAGAAAATTGAAGCTGAAGATTATTTGTCGATGTCCGGAGTGACGCTTCAGAGCACGACTGACGTTGGCGGTGGACTTAATGTCGGTTGGATTGACACCAACGATTATCTTGAATATTCATTAAGGGTTGCCGAAAGTGGCACCTATAGAGTATCATATAGGGTAGCGAGCAATTCTCTTGCTGGAGAAATCAAGATTTATTCCGGCGGTGTATTGCCACTCACAACCACGAGTCTACCCGTAACGGGTGGATGGCAAATCTGGACTGATGTCATCAGTGATGAGTTCTCTCTTAATGAGGGGGTTTATACTTTCAAAATCAGAGCAAGCCTCGGTGGTTTCAATCTTAATTATTTTACATTTGAGAAGGTTGGTTGATCATGGTTACAATCAAAGATGTATCCAAGAAAAGCGGCTACAGCATCACGACTGTCTCTAGGGCGTTGAACGATTATCCCGACATCTCTGATGTGACAAAAGAAAAAATCCTCAGAACAGCTGAAGAAATGGGGTTCGTGCCCAATTCGTCAGCTAGGAGTCTTGTTACACAGAAATCATATACAATTGGCATAATTTTCCAAGAGGTCAGCGGACTTGGTCTACAACATCCTCTATTCTCAAAGGTCTTGGAAGACTTCAAGAGCATTGTTGAACAGGAAGGATACGATGTCATATTCTTATCAAGAAGGATCGGTGGGCAGAACGGATCTTATCTCCAACATTCACTGCGCAAGCAAGTAGAAGGTGTTTTCATTTTATGCGCTGATTTCAACAGCCCGGAGATGGTCGAGCTTTACGAGTCGGACCTGCCAATGGTCATCATCGATTTTGAGCATAAAAACCTCTGCAACATAACATCCAACAATGAAGATGGAGTAAATCAAGCGATCACATATCTCAAGGAACTTGGCCACAAGAAAATCGCTAACATCCACGGCGGAAAAAAAACTTACATTGGCGGCCAAAGAATCTTGTTTTTTGAACAAAGCATGGCCAAAGCCGGTTTGGAGATTAATCCAGATTTCATGGTCGAGGGACAATTCTTCTCCAAAGAAGAAGGATATCGGGCAATGCAGGAGATTATGAAGTTGCCAGAGCAGCCGTCGGCGATATTTTGCGCCTCAGACATGATGGCAATCGGAGCGATTCAAGCAATAATGGAAGCGGGCAAAAAAGTGCCAGAAGATTATTCGATAATCGGTTTTGACGGAACGGACGTTGGTCAGACAATTCATCCGAGGTTGACTACAGTCAAACAAGACACGCGAAAGATCAGTGCTATCGCCGCTTCCAAAATTCTGAAGATGATCGATGACAAACACAAACAGCCCGTGGGAGAGACAATAATGGTGGATGCCCACCTCGTGACTGGAGAATCAGCCAGGACACTGAGGGGAAAAGAATGAGAAAACTGCTTGACTTGGATTTTACCAAGATTACGACGTTTCCCCGGGATATCTTCAATGTATCCGTCGGTGAAAAGTGGGCAAACAAAGAACTGCAACGCTATGTCGATGACACGAATCACCTTTACTTGGATCAAGGCCTCGTTCTTCAAGCGACTTATGATGAAGGTACCTATACTAGCGCAAGGATAAATACCAAAGGGAAGTTTTCTTTCCTTTACGGCAAGATCGATATCGTCGCGAAATTGCCTGAGGGAAGAGGCACGTGGCCTGCTCTGTGGATGATGAGTGAAACCGAGAAGTATGGCCGGTGGCCAAGAAGCGGCGAAATCGACATCATGGAACACGTGGGAAACGAACTTGATGAGATATACATGTGCCTGCACACTGCAAAATACAATCACAGAGAAGATAGACAATATTTTCACAAATCTGTCTTCAAGGGGATTTCAAAAGGATTTCACAAATATTCTCTGCTTTGGCAATCGGACAAGATAACCTATCTGATTGACGACTTAGAAGTCAAGGTCTATGTTCGCGGCATGGATGATTATGATTCCTCAGCTGAGGGGTGGCCGTTTGACGAACCTTTCTACTTGATAATCAACTTGGCTATCGGAGGCATGCTGGGCGGAGTTCCTGAACCGTCGGACTATCCCCAAAAATTCGTAATAAAGTCGATAGTTGTAACTCAGACATAATCGCAAGTTCGAATAGAATACCCTGCCGGATCACGATTTGTGTTCCGGCATTTTTTTGGCAATATTGCTTTAAATATCAATCTTTTGATGTTAAAATTGTTCAGGTATGCAATCACAACATTCATGAGAGTCGGAGATATTTCCATGGACACATTACTATACGCATTAAATGCGGTCTTACCGCTATTATTATTGATTGGTCTCGGATACTTCTTGAGCCATATCGGATTCCTGAGTCAGGAATTTTTGGCTTATGCCAATCGCTTTGTTTTCCGTATCGCGTTGCCAGCATTGCTCTTTTATACAATATATTCAGCTTCCGGATTGGAAGATATTCGATGGAATGTCGTCATATATTCGACGGTCGGGGTCCTGTTGCTTTTTGGTTTGGGTATCATCATTGTCATGGTAGGAGTGAAGGACAACAGACAAAAAGGGGTTATTCTTCAAGGCTTCTACCGATCCAACATGACGATCATCGGGGTTCCCTTGGCAGATGCTTTGGGTGGAGAAGAAGCGGTACTCGTTGTGGCTTTGGTATCGATGGTTGTCATTCCGCTATATAATATGCTTTCTGTCATCGCATTGACGATGTTTCAAAAGGATGAGAACGGTCAACGTATTCATTGGTTGAAAGTCATCATCAAGATCATGACAAACCCATTGATCATATCGATTGCACTGGGTATCGCTGTTTTATTCATCCGTTCCTGGATACCTGTTTCAGAAGTCACGGGAAGTCCAGTTTTCTCAATCAAAGAGGACGTTTCGTTTCTATATACCTTCATCAAGTGGGTTGCCCAGATCGCTTCACCCTTGTCATTGATCGTTCTTGGTGGCGGCTTTCAGTTCACGGCCGTCAAGATTCTCAAGCGAGAAATCATCTTGGGGGTATCGCTGAGAGTAATCGTATCACCGATGATCGCATTGACAGGAGCGGTCGTGATAGCATCGTTCGTCAGTTTCTTCAATTTTGTTCCTTCTGATTATCCGGCGCTGATTGCAACTTTCGCTTCACCGATTGCCGTTACTAGCGCAATCATGGCGCAGGAGATGGGTGGAGACGAAAAGCTCGCCGGTCAGTTGGTCGTCTGGTCGAGCATGATTTCGATCGTGACGATCTTCATCATTGTCGTGATCTTGAGATCAATGGCGCTTCTATAAAATTGATCAATCAAAAATGGCATTTCTCAGGAAATTGGGAAATGCCATTATTCTATTAATTACCACTCTATTGGGATGAACTTATGCTTCAAGAACAAGGTTGATGCGATTGCCTTCTGGGTCAATAACCAAATACCCGCTATTTGTCTCTTCATATGTTACACCGTTGGCAGACACCTTGTTCAGCACTTCTTTCAAGGATGTGCAATCTGGGAATCCAATCGTAAAGGTGATTGGCCGCATATTTGGTGGGGCTTGTTCTGAAGCGGATTTAGGATTCAAACCGATCAAATGATGATAGTCACCGTAACTTAAGTATACCCTACCTAACGCGTCCAGATAAGTCTCGTGCAAGCCAATCGCACTCTCATAAAAGTGCTTTTGCCTTCTTAAATCATGAACGTTGAGCATGATATGACCGATTCTGGTTATCTCAGGCAAAAGATATTCTTTTTTACTGTCGTTGCAGGAATAATAGATGCCTTCATAATCGAATTCACCGTCTCCGGTCCGTAGTATGTTCGCTTCGTCAAACCAAGTTTGTCCGGTCTTGTCGCAGGCAATTTCGATATTGTTTGTATCTGGATCAGACAAATAGATCGATTCACAGAAACGGTGGTCGATCGCACCGAGAATCGGTATCTGTTTTTTGATAAGATGATGCAAGAAACAGCCCATACTACTTCGCGATGGAAGCAGAAGTGCAAAGTGGCCTAATTGTCTTGCGGATGCGTCGCTGACCAATTTCAGCAACTCATTTTCATTGTCTAGGGATAGCGAAACTGTCGACGCATCTTTGGCCAATACAGAGAAATTCAGTTTTTCGCAGTAATAATCGATGGCATTATCCAAATTCCCTACTGGTATTTGAATGCTACGGATATGGGGAGTCTTGTTGTCCATATTACTCACTTCTTTCGTCTACCATTATAACCGAACTCTCCGAAGATTTCGAAAGATATGCTTATATATAATGCTACTTGAGATTGCGTTATTCAAAAACGTCTCTCGAGTAAAAAGCAGTTGCTTTTTGTACTATTATTTGGTAATATATATATCGGCCTTATTTTACGGATATGCTTTTTATAGCGGAATATCTCCAGCAATCCCAAATCAGGACCAACCGTGCGCTCATAGCTCAATTGGATAGAGCGTTTGACTACGGATCAAAAGGTTTCGGGTTCGACTCCTGATGGGCGCGCCATCATTTCGGGAAGTAGCTTAGCTTGGTAGAGCGCCTGGTTTGGGACCAGGAGGTCGCAGGTTCAAATCCTGTCTTCCCGACCACTGTCTGTGAAGGGTAAGTTTGCTTACTCTTTCTGTTTTTTTGGACCCATAGCCAAGCGGTAAGGCAAAGGACTGCAACTCCTTCACCACCGGTTCAAATCCGGTTGGGTCCTCCAATGGCAAAATTACAAAGATGCTTTATATAAAGGCGTCTTTTTTTATTGAATAGATAGATGGTATTAATTTCGAGAAATGAAATATTCTGATAGCAAATATTTAATAGCTATGATATAATAATATTGTATAAAAGTGGTAGTAATACCACAAAAATATATTAAGGAGCCTAAAATGGTTATTAAAAGAGACATGTATTTGAATAAACTAATAAAAAGACAGCATAATGGCTTAGTGAAAATTATCACAGGGATGAGAAGAACTGGTAAATCATATTTGTTATTTCGTTTATTCCATGATTACCTGCTACAAAATAACGTTGAAGAATCACATATCATTGAATATGCATTTGATGATCGTGCAAATAAACAACTTAGAAATCCAGATATTTTACTTGATAAAATAAAATCGCAAATAACTGATAAAAAGATGTATTATATCGTATTAGATGAGATTCAAATGGTAGATGAGTTTGAAGAAGTATTAAATAGTTTATTGCATATTAGAAATGCTGACATTTATGTTAGTGGTAGTAATTCCAAATTTTTATCAAAAGATATCATAACAGAATTTCGTGGTAGAGGAGATGAAATTAGAGTTTACCCACTTTCCTTTAATGAGTTCTCATCCGTGTTTAAAGGGTCTATTCAAGATGCGTGGAATGAATATTATACTTATGGTGGATTACCATTAACACTCACTTATGATACACATGAAGAAAAGTATAATTACCTTGTGAATCAATTCAAGAAAGTATATATTTCTGATATCGTTGATAGAAATAATATCAGAAATACTGAAGAGCTAGAAGATTTAATAAACATATTATCGTCAAACATTGGATCGTTGACAAATCCAAAAAAACTTACAGATACATTTAGAAGTGTAAAAAAAGTAAATATTTCTCCAATAACAATCAAATCATATTTAGATTATTTAGAAGAGTCATTTTTAATTGATAAAGCTCTTCGCTACGATGTTAAAGGCAAAAAGTATATTTCAACTCCAAGCAAGTATTATTTTAGTGATTTAGGATTAAGAAACGGAAGACTAAATTTCAGACAACAAGAAGAAAATCATATCATGGAAAACATTATATACAATGAGTTACGCATTAGAGGTTTTAATGTTGATGTGGGTATTGTTGAGATTAGAGAGCAAAAAGAAGGACACAGTTTAAGAAAACAACTTGAAATAGATTTTATAGCAACAAGTGGTAATAAAAAGTATTATATTCAGTCTGCTCTTGATATGAGATCACACGAGAAGAAGATACAAGAAAAAAAATCTCTTATTCATATTTCTGATTCTTTTAAGAAGATTGTTGTTATAAGAGATGATATAAAAATCACCAGAGATGAACAAGGTATAGTTACGATGAGTATCTTTGATTTCTTGTTAAATGAAACCCTATTAGATTATTAGAGATAATATACAAATATTAATTAAAGAAGGTAATATACATGAAAATTGGATTGGCTGCTGTTGAATGTAAAAATAACAGTATTGATTTCAATTTAAAACAAATACTACTGTATTTACAAAAAGCGGCTTCTAGAAAAATAGATTATCTGTTTTTTGGAGAATCATTTTTGCAAGGGTTTGATAGTTTGGTTTGGAATTTTGAGGAAGATAAAGAGAAAACCGTCAGTAAAAATAGTGCAGTGATAGATCTCATAAAAAAAGAAGCATATATTTTAGACATAGGTGTTGGATTTGGTTATTTTGATTTTACAATCGCTTTGTGCGGGGATCTTTGGGATGAAAAAACATACGGTTTATTTCTAAATGAGAAAGTTAGTCATTCAACAATTATTTGGCCGGTTTATGTTGATTATTCATTACAAGAATGGATAAGTGAATTAAAGAATTACCAAGAAAGAGCTTTACTATTTTCTGACAATGTTTGCCTAGTAAACAATATTACAAAAAAAAGATCTATCGGGGGTGCATTCTATTTCAATAAATTTGATAATCAAATGCTTGATTTTGATATTGAGGACATTTTACTAGTAGAAATTTAATAAAAAAGCAACACACAACATTATAGGGTAAAACTCCAAACATTATACTTCAAAATCGGGTAAAACTCCGTAATAAAGACACATCAACTAAAAGTGAATTTGAGACTATTTCTCAAATTCTTTTTTTTATGATAAAATTATTGTAATCTTATAAAATTAAGGTTTAATAATGATTGTGCAAGTCATACTTGACAAAAACATTAATGAAGTTGGTAGTAATTTCATTAGTAAATAGTATAATTTTGCTATGGGGTGAGAATGTGGATTATGGAATAAGATTATATGAGTTAAGGAAACAAAAAGCTTTGTCACAAGAAGAAGTGGCTAACAAGATAGGTGTTTCCAGACAAAGTATTAGTTTATGGGAAACAAATCAAGCTTCTCCATCCATGGATAATTTGGTTGCTATAGCAAAATTATTTAATACATCCCTTGATGTATTAGTCGGAATGAAGAATTTGAATGAAATATCAGAATTGAACGAAGAAGTACCATTAATTACTATCGATTATGAAGAAGACAAACATGTAGTTTATAGAAGAGATTACATCTATTTGAACTCAAAAGCAGATACAATTATGTTTTTTTTGAGTCTATTCTTTCTTATTTTTGCACTAATATCATTTATAAGTGCTTTAAATATGGAGATTCAAACTGCAAAAATCGCTTTGATTATTGGCTTTGTTAGCATAATTTTTGGATTAACAATATATCCGTTTTATATTTATATTAATATCCTGAAGAAGACTGAAAATCATCATAGTATCCACATTGAGTTACATGACGAATATATAATTTATGATTGTTCATATTGTAACAAAAAAAAGATACCCTATAAGATGATCGACTATTATATAGAAAAAAAAGACTATATGCTTCTCTTTGCATTCAAGAGATCAAGGATATACATCCCAAGTGTTGGAGATAATAGTATTAGTAAATTATGCTCAGTAAGAATGGAAAAAAGAAAGACCAAGAGACTATTTTAGAAATAAAAAAACACACACAATATTATAGGGTAAAACTCCGTAATAAAGACACATGTAGAAGAAGACGGATTTGAAATATTGCTTTCAAATCCTCTATTTTTTTCCAAGAAAGTATATAAAAATAAATAGAATATAGTAAATCATTCTTGAATTTGAAAATTACGGTAAGAAACCAGTAAAAACTTGTAAAAACGAGGTTTTTAAAGATGAAAAGGAAAATTTCTGTCGTGATAATCATACTCATTTCAATAGTTACAATTGGTTGTTACAAGAGTCGCGTCGAGTTGTTTACAATCCCCATCGTGGCAGGAACTTACTCCTATGGAGATTCTGAAGGCACCTATTTTCTTGATAAGCAGATTACCACCATGGAAGTCATCTTTACTGCGACTGACGAGACTCACCCAACCGAAGATGAATACGAGATGAATCGATTCGGGGATTTCTCTTTCGAAGAGATCAAGGTCTTCGCAATTCGTTTCATTATCGGGTTTGATGAAAATCAATATGACTGCGAGTTAGTCTTCATGGGCATCGCAAACCCG
>JAFGQT010000106.1 GCA_016935515.1 Bacilli bacterium | reverse complement strand
GCGCTTGTTGTTTTACCACACCACTTTGGTCCTGTGATAAGTACGGCACCAAAAGCTTCTAGATAGGATTCAAGTTCACTATCAATGTTTCGATTAAGGTATGTTGAATTCAAGATATCACTCACTTTCTTATATGCATTTTATCATACATAAGAAATAAACGCAAGGCTTACTGGAGTGTTTTGTAGTTTTTCGATGGAGTCTTTTGTATTATTTTGATGGAGTCTTTTGTGATATTTAAGTGGCAGTTCAATTTGAAGCAAAAACCACTCTCAACAGGAACCTACAAGAGTGAGAAATACAATAAAATTATGAACTATCGAGTTGTCATTATCTAAATTTTTCTATGGTTCAATATGTTCACACTTTCAAGCAAACACATATTTTCATTGCGTGATTTGCCCTAAAATATGTTCCCACAATGGACAAAATTTGATTAAATAGAGAAAAAGCCATTAGATATCTTTTGAAAGGATCAAATGGCTATTTCTTATGTTATTTTGAAATTCGATTACATTTTTATGAGGTCGCCAAGTGTCATTTAATTGAAAGCAAGGTGACCGACTCGACGTGATAGCTATGAGGGAACATGTCCACAGGCTGGATGTTTTTTAGCCCGTATCCACTAATAAGCAGTGGTCCTATGTCTCTGATCAATGAATCAGGATTGCAGGAAACGTAGATGATTTTTTTCGGTTTCAGTCTGATAATGCTCTCGACAACTTCAGGATCAAGCCCTTCCCGAGGAGGATCCACCAACAAGATATCAACTGTCACATCTTCATTGCTATAAGTCTCCATGAAATCTTTGGCGTCGCTTGCGTAGAACCTGACATTTCGCGCGCCATTAAGTTTGGAATTGACGATGGCATCATGGATAGCCTCTTTGCTTATGTCTACGCCCACAGCTTGCTTGACATGATCACTGAAAATCAGAGCCAAAGTACCAACACCGCAGTACAGCTCGAGCAGAAAATCCGTGGCTTTGGGTTTGGCAAACTCCAACGCCTTCTGGTACACCAACTCCGTTTGTTTATGATTGACTTGATAAAATGATTGGGTCGATATCAGGAATTTCTTGCCAAGCGTCTCATCAATTATGGTACCTTTACCATACAGAATACGATCAAAATCACCCAATACAATCGAAGTTTTCCTTGAATTTATATTTTGTACTATTGTTGTTATTTCGGGATGAGCTGCTCGCAACGCCTTCACAAAATTGTTTCTTCCAGGAAACATTTCCCTTATCGTGACCAGCGCCACAAGAATCTGTTCGGTAACCGGACTTCTTCTGACGAAAATATGGCGTATCAATCCGGTCTTCTTATCTTCATCATAAGGCTCGATTCTTTGTGTTTGCATAAGCTTGCGACATGTCCTGATGATCTCGTTGGCCTTGTCGTCCTGAATCACGCAACGATCGATGTTCACTATCTTGTGGGTGTTTTCTTCATATAACCCACTCATCACCTTGTGATTTTTCTCAGAGATTACCATCTGGACCTTGTTGCGATAAAAATACGGATTTTTCATACCGATGATTGGCAAACATAACGCAGGATCATAATTGTTCTTTTTCAATAGATTCTTGATTCTCTCTGTCTTAAGTTCGAGTTGACGTTGATAATCGATATGCTGGAGTTGACATCCTCCACAATCCTCAAAACGAGGACATACAGGTTTGACTCTCTCTGGAGATGTCTCTATGTATTCGAGCACTTTTCCATAACCGTTATTGAAAAAACGGATCTTCGCTTTCTCATTGACGAGAAGGTTCGGGATTCGATATTTTTTTCTGTCCTTTTCCACAATCCCGTAGCCGAGATCATCAAGCATCAAAGCTTGAAAAACATCATTCACTTCTAACAACTCCTTAAATTAAAAAAGCAGAAAAAACTGCTTTTTTTATTTGCCATACATCCGGTAAAGGATCCAATTGACCAGTCTCTTCGGCAAAACCTTGTTCAATGACATGAATAATTTGTATATGATGCCAACCGTATATTGGACAGGTAATGTCCTTCTTTGAGCAAGTTTATAAACGATTCTTGCGACAGAATCTGGAGACGCTCCGTTGGTTTCATCGGCCTCCATTTTCTTTAGTGACCTCTCCTGTCTTGCTTTATACATGGAATTTTCGCTTGCATCACTCTTCACTCGATTATACGTGAAGTTCGTTTTTGTATCGCCAGGTAGAATGGTAGTGACGGCGATTCCAAATGGTCGCAATTCATTTCGTAACGCTTCGGAAAACGCTGCGATCGCTGCTTTGGTCATTGAATAGAATGCCTGAAATGGCAGTATCAACGCTCCGGCAACGGAACCGATGTTGATTATTTTAGCCCGCTTGACATCTCTTAACAGTGGCAACAACGCCTTTGTCAGCAAGAAAGTGCCTCGGACATTCACATCGAAAATCTGGTTGTATTCTTCGATCGTAGTTTCTTCGATCGCTCCTCCGATACCCATTCCGGCACAATTGACCAAAAGATCAACATGGTCGACCAAGGTAAAAACCGTCTTACCGGCGGCTTCGACTTGTTCGGGGTTTGCCAAATCGCATAGAACATATTCGAATTCATGCAGGGCTTTCGGAAACGATCTTGAAATTCCGATTACCCGATAACCTTTTTCATGAAGCAGCTTCGCAATCGCAAGGCCGATACCACTTGAGGCTCCGGTGATTACGGCAATCTTATCCATTTTGATTAACGTAAGCCATCAATTCTTCTTCCGATTCTGGAAGACCATTCAAGACATCGGCAATGATTTCAATGGCTTCGTCCATCAATTCTGTCGTATGAGTAGATGTGTAACTCGTCCGAATCAGGCATTCACCTTCAGGTGTTGCCGGAGGCAATACCGGATTGACGTACACTCCTCTTTCAAAAAGGATCTTACAAGCGATCAAAGTTCGCAATACCGTATATGTATATATCGGGATTATCGGTGCTATCGAATGATCAAGAATTTTTAAACCTTTGGCAAGCAATCCCTTGCGAACATAAGCGGCAATGTCAAGAAGTGCTTTTGGTCTCTCAGGTTCGGCTTTTAATATCCTCAAAGCTTCCAATGCTGTAGCAGCATTAGCTGGTGTAATTGCAGCACAGAAGATGAAAGGTCTTGATTTATGTTTGACATATTCGACGATCACTCTATCCGCAACCATGTATCCGCCTAGGCTGGCAAGTGACTTCGAAAAAGTCCCCATGATAATGTCAACTTCGTTTTCTAAATTGAAATACTCAGCGGTACCGCGTCCGTTCTTACCCAGAACCCCAAACCCATGGGCATCATCAACCATGACTCTTGCGCCATATTTCTTACCTAATCTGACGATACCTGGAAGATTACAAATATCTCCGCTCATTGAGAAAACGCCGTCAGTCACGATCAATTTTCCTTTGGCGGGATCAGCCGCAAGTAACTTGGCTTCCAAATCTTCCATGTCATTGTGATTGAACCTCACAAGCGTTGCATAACTGAGTTTGGCTCCGTCATAGATGCTGGCATGATTCTCACGATCACAGAATATCAAATCGTTCCGGCCGGCAATCGCGGAAATAATACCCAGATTAGACTGAAAACCGGTTGAAAATGTTACACAGGCTTCCTTATGAAGAAACTCGGCAAGTTCATTTTCCAAGATTATGTGTGTGGTCAGCGTACCGTTGAGAAATCTTGATCCGGAAACTCCCGAACCAAATTCCCTAAAGGCTTCTATGCCGGCATTGATGACTCTTTCGTCGCCGGTCAAACCAAGATAATTATTCGATCCGATCATTATCTTGCGTTTACCTTCCATGATCACTTCGATATCTTGCTTTGTTTCAAGCGCATGGAAATAAGGATAGATTCCCAACGCCTTGTAATCATCAACAGTGGTGAAATCGTAACACTTCTTGAATAGGTCCATATTCTCCCTCACAGTATCAGTTTTCATCGGCAATGATATTGCCATGATAAACGATTATCTCTTCAATTGGTCTTAAAGCTCTTTCTAAATGCCCGGTAATGAATTCCTTGTCGATCTCTTTCAACATCTCGTAAGCCATGTCATTGATCACTATTGGTTCCAGTTCTTCGCTGTTGGCGTATTCAGCCAAAAGCATAGCAGTCTCATTGAAGTCGATGGCATAGTCCAGGTCATGATCGTGATCATGTTCTTCTTCTGATTCTTCGGTATGTGCATGCTTCTCCATTTCCATTTTTGGAAAAGCTGCCATTCCGATACCGGCATCTATCACTGGAACTTCAAGTTCAGTCAATGCTTCATTGTACAACTCGATCATCGTGTTTATCAGAACCACATTTTCCAGCACGTGCATGACACTTTCTCCATCCGGTGTGAAACTTGTGGCTCGCAAGAAATCATCGCCTGATTCAACGACAATAACCTCAGGGTCTTTTTTCAAGAGGACCATCGACTCAAGCAGGAATGATTCCAACAGGAGTGCTGCTTTTGGAGTCGAAACCTCGCCATAAAAATCATCTATATTATGAACAAGGACGTATATGTCACTGTATATCTCTTCATAGTCAAATTCATCAAAAGTCTCGATCAAATCGCTGGTAGTTTTATCTCCTGTTTCCAGATGATTGTCATCGAGCATCAGTATCTCGGCTATCTTCTTTTTTATTTCCTTCATCGGTAATCCTCGCTTTTTTGCATGATTTAGTATTATATCATAACAACCAGTCAATGTATAGATAATATCGGGGTTGAAGCAAATAAAAAAGCCGGTGGAAACCGGCTTACTATTCGGTACGCAAAGCAACGACAGGGTCTTTTTTCGAAGCCATCCTTGCCGGCACTAGACCGGAAATGAATGCAAGGACAATTGATACCCCCACCAAGAAGAATGCATGAAGCGAGGATAATTTCCCGACATTAGGCATTTCAGCTAGGTTCTCGATGATCAGATTGATTGGTATCAACAAGAGCAGTGAAATGAAAACACCTACGAGTCCGGAACCAAAACCAATGAGCAGATTCTCAGTGTTGAAGACGCGAGCAACGTCTTTCTTCCTGGCTCCAAGAGCACGAAGAACACCGATTTCCTTGATTCTCTCAAGCACGGAAATATAAGTGATGATTGCAATCATGATCGAAGAAACAACGAGCGATATAGCCGCGAAAGCAATCAGCACGATTGATATCGTGTCGATCACGCCTTTAACCATGTTTGTGAATGTGGCAGCTTGATCTACATATTCGATTCTCGAAGTGCTTTCAGGATCGAATTGATCGTTGTAAGCGTCAAGGTATGTTTTCAATTCTTCCTTTTGGTCGAAATCAACTGGATAGATGTAGATACTATTGACGCGTCCGACTTCATCTGGGTAATTGTCCTCGATGTAATCAATCAATCCGCTGTCATAACCAAATCCATTATAGAACAGACTTACCGAAGATCCTTGTTTGATCCTGGCGATGCCTGAGATTTCAATATCAAGTCCAGTGCTTGCATCGGAAACGCCCAACTCGTATTCGCCAACATACAATTTGAAGGTCTTTCCGACAATATCGGAAAATTGAAATTCAGTTTGCGTCGTTGTGTCAAACCCGAGCCTATTTTCCAATGTGGATTTATAGATTCGGTTATATTCATCTACTACTAACAATACTTGGAATTTTTGTTCCGCAGGATTGTTGGTGGGATAATCGCCAAAGATCACATCGTAGTTACTGTCGAACACGTCGCCTTCAGGAAGAAGTGTGAACGATTTCGAGACGAAACCCAATGCGCTGGCCGGACTTTGTGGCGCACTTTCCAAATCTTCGGTATATATCGGGACGTAGGTTAACAATTCTTCATTATATCTTAACAACGACATGTTGACATTTTTTACAAGTTTAAGACCGCTTATCCCTTCAGGGTCAACGTTGGCAACATAATCAGTAACATAGTTCACGTAGTCATCAGTAATCGTATTAGGAAGGAAAAACGAAGCCAAGCGGTTTTCATCATACACTGTGGCATATTGAGTTTCCGGATAAGCTTCCATGTCTTCAACATCCATCTGGCGCATCTTTTCAAAATCAACTCGCGAATCGGTTATCGAAATCGGATATCCTGCAAGCGTTTCTTGTTCGAAAGCACTGATCTCTTGATCTAAACCGTTGGATAATGAAAGAATCAGGGCTATGCCGATGATGCCGATGCTCCCGGCAAAAGCTGTCAGCAATGTTCTTCCGAGTTTGGTCCTGATATTGTTTAGTGATGAGACAACAGCCGTCTTGAAGGTCATAGCCGTCTTCTTGAGCGAGAATGTTTGTTTCAGCTCTTTCGCTTCGACGACAGGATTCGAGTCGTCAACGACTTTGCCATCTTTGAGCTTGATGATCCTGCTGGAATATTTATAGGCCAATTCTGAATTATGGGTAACCATGATGACAAGCTTGTCTTCTGCAATTTTCTTGATCAAATCCAATATTTGGACACTTGTCACAGAATCCAATGATCCTGTCGGCTCATCCGCCAAAACGACGTCAGGATTGTTTGCGAGCGCACGTGCGATCGCCACACGCTGCGATTGCCCACCTGACAGCTGATTTGGGCGTTTATGGATATGATCAGCCAATCCGACTTCTGTAAGCAGCTCCGTAGCTCGTCTTTTTCTCTCGGAAGCTGTCTCACCGCTTAAAGCCAATCCCAACTCCACATTTTGCAGTACGCTCAAATGCGGAATCAAATTATGACTTTGGAAAATGAAGCCGATTGAGTTGTTGCGATACATGTCCCAGTCTTCATCAACGAAATCTTTCGTCGACTTTCCACTGATGACGAGATCGCCTTCATCGTAGTGATCGAGTCCTCCGATGATGTTTAGCAAGGTTGTTTTCCCGCAACCAGATGGTCCCAGAACCGTTACGAACTCGTTCTGTCTGAAATCCAATGACACCCCATCAAGCGCTCTTTGCGTGAATGTGCCGGATGTGTAACTTTTTGAAATACCTGTCAATCTTAACATGATTATACCTCTCTGTTTTGATAACCGACTTTCAATATCCGCAGATATTGTGCCAACAACAGCTTGCCGGAATCATAGTCAATTTTTTCCATCATAGTTTTCTTGATGACTTCTTGTACCAGTGCAAAAGCGATCTCCACAGTTTGTTTGATGCAATCGTTGTTTTTGCAGTTGAACTGCGAGGGATCAAGCAAAGCAATCAATCCTTCTGTCGGCTCGCTATCAAAGCGGATCCTCGTCTGGTTTTGGCTGCCGCTTGCGGCTTCATTAGCCAAAAACAGGAATATCTTGCGGATCAACTGACAACTTTCCTTGTTGCGGGCGCGGATTGAAACGAAGTCGTAGATCCCCAGCATAATGATATCCAATGACCCGTCTGCGGAGATTGCAAGTTCCTTGATCTGCATTGAGAATGCTTGGCGAAAGTCATCGACCAACAATGATACTAAGTCAAACCTGTCCAAAAAATACATATAGAAGCTACCTCTTGGTATTCCTGCTGCTTTGACGATCTTGTTGATCGAGGCTTTTTCGATTCCCGCTTCGGAAAACTCAGCCTTAGCAGCTGCCAATATGCGCTCGCGTTTTTCCTCAGGAAGATTGAAATATGTGTCTGTAGGCATAACATCACCTCAGTATGTCTTAATGACTTCTAGTTTATATGACAACCTGTCATATGTCAAGCGATATGCCCACAAAATCAAAAAAGCAGGGATGGCAAGCATCCCTGCTTCAATTAAACGATTCTTATTACACATTCATTCTAGAATGGACCTTTTCAACAATCTGTCCGGACAAGGCTTTTCCCTTTTCCAACAGGGCATCAGCCTTTGTCGCATAGCTCTTTGCCGCTTCACGATCAATAAGCCCCGGCAAGTTGATCTTGACATTCAGAATCGATCCTTCAATCCCCGCCCCCAGCAACAAGGCGGCGACGCCGATATCTGACAAAGTATTTGGGTTACCATAGCCCAGAATCACACAGATTTCGCGCAAAATCGCATGCGAGATCTCTGCTGCTTTCATTGGAACTTCGATTGCTTTGATCGTCGCCATCTCGATCGCAGTCTGGCGAATCTTCTTTTCCGCATCGTTTACTTTGGGCAACCCGAAAGCCTTCATTACTTCATTGAAAGCGTCGGTGTCTTTGTCTACCAACTGCATCAATTCACAGCGTAATTCCTCGATTTTTGCCGTTGCTTTGACGAAAGTGTTTTTCTCGACTTCATCCAAAGCCTCATAGCG
>JAFGQT010000105.1 GCA_016935515.1 Bacilli bacterium | reverse complement strand
TGATAACCAAGTTCAAGTAAGATATCCACAGCTTGAGCGCTGCGGTTGCCGCTGCGACAATACACTATATAAGTAGCTGTTTTGTCTGGTATCAAATCTCCGGCGTTGGTTTCGATTGTGTCAAGAGGCACAAGTAGCGCGCCTTCAATGTGACCCGAGAGATACTCGCTTTCGGTCCTGACGTCGACCAGTATAACTTCGGGATTGGATTCAAGCATCGCATAAGCTGACGCTGGACTGATGGACGCGGCAGTATAGGTTGTTTCGCTTGGGGTCTCGCAAGCCATAAGCAGTCCAACAAACATGATCAGAATTAGAAGTCGCTTCATAATTTCCTCCAGTTTTTTTAAATGATTATAGCATGACTGACGGTTAGAAACAAACGATTCGCTTCTTAGAAAAACTTTTAAACAGACATTCATTATTCGTTTTTTTTCTCAACTGACTATACTTAATTTGTTAACATGTTATAATATAAGTGTATTCCCCATATATATGATTTTTAGTGTCATGCTAAGTTTCAGGTAATGTATTGGGATTTACAGCCTCATTATTATGAAGTACAATGAATTTGCTATTTGTTCAAGGTTTTGGTATTTGTTTTTCCATTTTCATGATCAATAGAATCAAATGCTTGTGTTTTATATATGGGGAATACACTTTCAGTTCTTTTTGGGTCGCTATTTGGCGGCCTTTTTGATTGAAAAATAGTATCGCACCGATTGACCGATACCAGTAAAAATGATAGACTAATACAGAGATTGAGATATTCGAAAAATTTGGAGAACAACATGAAACCGGAAAAAGATGCAATAACAATTGAGACACAGAGGTTGATCCTTCGGCCTTTTCACATTCTTGATTTGAATGATTTATACGATTATCTTTCGAAACCGGAAGTAACTAGGTATGAACCTTACGAACCTTTCACTTGGGAGACATGCAAGAAAGAAATCAAAGCGAGAAGCAAAAGCGCCGATTATCTTGCGGTTTATGAAAAACAATTTAAAAAAGTGATCGGCAACGTCTACTTTCATAATCGTGACAACCTGACATGGGAGCTGGGTTACATTTTCAATTCTGATTTTTGGCGAAAAGGATATGCTTTTGAAGCGGTTTCAGCATTTATCGAATTTGCGTTTTACAATCTTAGAATTCATCGGATCATCGCTAGATGCGACACCCGCAACGATGCTTCGTGGCGTCTGCTCGAGAAACTGGGTTTTCGTCGTGAGGGACATGAGGAGAAGAACATTGCCTTTCGGAAGGATTCTGAAGGCAAAGCTCTATGGCAGGACACGTATCAGTATGCGCGTCTGCTTGAAGAGCATCTTGCGAAATCGTGACAGGCATACTTAATACAAAATATCTAGGCGCATACAGCCTGATTGAGGAGGGAAAAGAATGAAAACATTATTGCTTTATGCTTCAAAGACAGGGTCAACCCGTCACTGCGCAGAGTTGATCGGTGACAACATGGAGAACATCGATTTCGACGTTTTGAGCGTCAAGGAGATCAGAAAGGTCGATTTGAGCAACTACGAGCAGCTTATTATCGGCTCTTCTCTATATATGGGGCGAATCAACAAAAAACTGAAAAAGTATCTTCAAGCCAAAAAAGAAGAGCTACTTGAAAAGAAATTGCATTTCTTTGTCTGCGGCTTGGCGCAGGGCCAAGAGGGTGTTGAACTTTTCCAAAAAGAGATTCCCACCGAATTATTTGCTAATGCAGTTCAAGTGCGACAATTGGGGTCAGAGATTCATCTTGACAAACTTAATTTCCTTTACAGGGCGATTATGAAAAAGATTATTGAAACCGAAAATCCGGCAATTGGCTTGTTGGAAGCCGATATCAAGGAATTCGCCAAAGTCGCTTCAACGTGAAAAAAAAGTTCGGCATAAGCCGGACTTTTTTAACGGAACATCTCCATATGATTCGATAATCATTTCTTCAGCATGATGTCGAGGATGATTCGATCTGTTTCTTTCATTCCTTCTTGAGCGATCCTGCCGACGGCAGTGATGGTCTTGTCTGCGTCCGCACCCACAAATCCAGTGAAAGGGTTGTAGGATTTACCTTCGAGGGCTAGATAGTGAGCCAGAAATGCAGCTTCGAGACCCGTCGCGATCTTTGAGGCGCATGATGCCTTAGCACCGTCACAGACGATCCCGGACACATCAGCCAACGCGTTGACTATCGTCATCTTGATTTGCTCGTTTGACCCACCGACCAGATAAGTGATAGCAGCTCCGGATGCTACGGCGGCACTGATAGCTCCGCAGAAAGCCGATAATCTACCAATATAGGTTTTTTGGTAGATCGTCAAGAGATTTGACAGCGCCAACGCACGATAGATTTTTTCTTCGGGAAGGTTGTTTTCACGTCCATAGAGAATAATTGGAACTGAGGCGGCAATTCCTTGGTTACCACTGCCAGAGTTCGTTATTACCGGAAGCTCTGATCCGCACATTCTTGCTTCAGAAGCCGCTGCAGTATAAGCTTTCATCTTGCCGTAAATTGTCGTCTCATGCCGAATGATCGCTTTCCCGATGGAAACACCGTAATCGGAATTCATTCCTTTTTCAGCGATTGCCATGTTGTTGTTGATCTGAGGATCAAGGATTTTTTTGAGGATGCTCAAAGCCACTGAATTGGCATATTCGACAATTCGATCAACGGTCAAGTTCGACCGGTCGGTGAGAACACCATAATATTTATCCTTGGTGTCTTCTCCAAAATGAATGATCTGATCGTTGTGGCTGATTTTGGAAATATTGGTATGAAGATTTTTGACTTCCACTTCGCAGTTTTCTTGGCCGTGCTCGAGACGAATCTGAAAGTGGAGAGTTAGTGGGGTCTCTAGAATCTCGACTGTACAGATATTTTCAAGTATAAGTTGTTTGATGGTTATCAAATGGTCTGAATTGAGCGGTGACAATACTTCAAGTTCAAGATCAGGATCGCCTCCGACAATGCCGGCAATAGCTGCAGCTTCGATGCCAATCAGATGATCAGTGTGTGGAACTGCAACGCAGCGAATGTTCTTGATCAAATTACCGCTGGCTCGAATAATCACCTTGTTTGGCAGTTTACCAAGGATTTGTCTAGCTTTTGCGCCTGCAAAAGCTATGGATATTGGCTCCGTGCATCCAAGCGCCGGAACAAGTTCCTCCTTCAATATGCTAGTGAATTGTTCCTGATATGAAAATTCTGCCATCAACGTATCCTTTCCGATGCGAACCAAGTCAATTAAGATTGACCGCACTCTTGTCTTGAATTGTTTCATCACTTATTGAGTGTACTCAAGAAATATATTAACACGACCATGTTTATAATTATACTTAAACTTAAAAAAATACATACTTCAAACTAACAACAAAACAAGACATCAGTTCATTTCAAGTTTCCTAGAGCCACAAATAGTTGAAACCAACAAGCAGGCAGTGACTTTCAATTCCTTTCACATAGGAGTATAATGAGATTTGGAAGACAAACATTATCATGATGATCAGGGAAAATATATGAGGAGATGATAATAATGTTGATCAGAGTGCTGACTGACGATGTAGCTAAGCCAGGTTATCACTATGAACACGGCTTGTCATACCTGATTGAAACTAAAGACAAGAAGATTCTTTTCGATACCGGACAAAGTGATGTCTTTATCCGAAATGCCTCGATCCTCGGCGTTGATTTGGCTGATGTGGATTATCTTGTAATATCGCATGGCCACTATGACCATGGCGGAGGTATCGGTAACTTCTTGGCATTGAACAAGAAGGCAAAGATTTATATTCGCGAGAGCGCATTTTCAATGCTCTATTCAAAACAGGAAAATGAGCAGTTGAAAACCATCGGAATTGCAAAAGGAAACATTCCGAAAAACAGACTAATCATGACTGGAGACAGGCATGAAATAAACCAAAACGCGTTTTTGTTTTCAGGTGTTAAGGGAAGAACTTTATTCCCTTCAAGAAATTCCAGCCTGCTCAAACAGACAGATCAAGGGTTGGTTGAAGATGATTTCGATCACGAACAAAATCTACTTGTGACAGAAAATGATACGACGTTGCTGGTTGTGGGCTGTGCCCATAACGGCGTGATCAACATTCTTGAACATCTACGGACAATCTACGGAATAGTACCGGATCATGTGCTTGGCGGGTTCCACTTATACAGTTCATCTACAAACACCAGCGAGGATGAACAGAAAATTCACGAACTCGGAGAGCGTCTTGGGAAGATACCTGCAAAGTATCACACAGGGCATTGCGCAGGTTTGGGGCCGTTTTCCATGCTTCAGGAGATTCTTGGAGACAGGATCAACTATCGGTCAGCTGGTAGTGAATTTCGAATTTAAAAAGCCTTGCCGCATTTAGCTTACGGCAAGGCCTTTTTTTATGTTTTATTCCGGAAAAGTGAACTTGAACCCTGAACCTGAACCACCTGGACCGATTATGTCCGGTATGGCGTAATCATAGAAGAGAGACTCGTTCAATGTCGGATTGGTGATTAAGTCTGCGCTCGACAAGTTTGAAGAAACCAAGGTGTAGACTCCGCCGGTAATGTCGATGTTTGTTCCCTTGGTGGGGACAATGAATTTATCTGAAAGGAAATAGCCATAGCCGAAAACATTGTTTCCGAAAGTTATGTCACTCTCTGACAAGATAAATGTTGGCGTCGCTGATGATCCAAGATCTGTCGTTTTGCCACTTTTGAATTGGCCATTGACATATAGCGTGCCAACAACTCCTTCTTGGCTAGTGTTCGTAGATTTTAACTGGACATCCCCGTTGACGATGACATTACCATAAATGGTGCCGTTGCGGTTGATCGTTAGTTTGCCATCAACAATAAGGAGATAACCTTCGGGAATTGTCAGATTGAGATTGTTTGGTATGGTGAGATTGCCTTCAACGAACCAATGGCCTAGAACGGTAGGGTTTTGTTGGTTGCTGATAGTGGTCGGGTCTACTTTGACATATAATCCCGGAACCGTCGTCAAAGTCTCTATATAGTCGATTATTGATTGAAATGAAGCGAATTCAGTCTGGGATACGAAATCCGGAAACGTATTTTCCAAAAACCCAGGAATATATGCGCCTAGAAGCGACGTCGGATTAATAAGCGGATCGAGAAAGAAATCGACTTCATCTCCTCGATATTGGAACAGATCGTCGTATGTTGATATAGCCTCAGTATCGGAGGTAAGATAGCTCGTGACAGATCTAGAATCGGAAGCAACCGCGCTGATTGTCCAGATTTGGTCGGCGTAAGGTAGTATACTGACGTTAAGGTATTGTGATAGGGACTGAAGGTAAGAAGCGTCGGTGTTATTGTCGCGAATGATGATCTTGATTGCAGCATCTACACTTGTGACGGCATTTACATAACCTTCGCTGCGCTCAAAACTGCGTTCCACCAAGCGCGACTGAAAAACGGCATAGGAAAGCATGGTCGCAATCGTAGCGATCACAAACACCGATATTCCTAATACTGTGGGCAAGCCTATGCCTTTCTTGTTTTTCAGAATTGACAATAAAATCAATCCTTTCTCATTCTACTGGTACGTCTATGACCTCAAAAGCATCTGTGAATTGGAAATTGAAAAGCTCTCCGTCAGGATTTTCCAAATACAAATCTACGACAATATACAAGTATTGATCTTCTTGCTGATAGGTTATGGAACTTGCCTGATTGATGATGAAGCCTTCAAATGAATATGGTGAATCGTTAATAAGCAATACGTTGTCACGATCGATTTCAAGTTTTAGCGTTTGCGGGGGAACATATGTGATAAGATCGATTGTCTCAGAAACTTCATCAAACTCATAAGCGAACCTCTTTTCAAGGACTAGGCAACTTTTAGGACCGCAGGAAGTGTAATTGGTCGGAGAGAGATTGTTGACCGAAGTTTCTAGTACATCAATTATCCTTGCTCCTGCAGCATTAGCCCGTGCATTGTCTGCAATCCTTTGATTGGAATCAATGAAAACAGTCAGAAACAGAGATGTGATAGAAATGACCAAACCGAAGACGACTATTGCTCCCAAGAGTTCGACTAGAGATATTCCACGTCTATTCATAAACTATCCCCCTAATCTCAATTGCTCTTTCTTGATAATAGACAATCACAATCGAAAAACCGACGACTTTGTAAGTCTGACTTTGGGCGTCGGCAGCATCAAATATGATTGTTATTGCATCGTCATATACTCTTCCGCCGACGGTGCGATTGAAAACTGTACAAGCGAAAGGTGTTTCCATGGAAGCGCAGTTTGACGAATCGATGGTCTTGCTTTCGCCATTGAGCCATAATGCCAATGTATTGTAATCTGTTACATTTTGAATTTCGTCTCGTATGGCGCCGGCTAGATCAATTGCGATAATCTTCTGGTTGGTTGCGATCGTCTGGTTTCGGATGTTGACGACAATCGAAAAAGCGGTAGTAATCACCAATGTGATGATGAATACCGATGCTATTGCCTCAACGAGCGTGAAGCCCCGACGTAGATTTCCGGACAATATTTTCCACCGCCTTGCCTTTCAATTAAATTATAGTACAATTACGGGGGTTAAGGCAATCGCATTATGGATTTAAGCCCGATTTTTTGCGATTATTTATCAAATGCGATTGTCTGGTGCCCTGATTTTGATTATAATAGAAATGATTGAGGTGATTGGTTTGACCAGTATTGCGATCAAGATCAAAAAAAATGCATATTTAATCCTATCAGTAATGCTTTTAGGATTGTCTTTGGGATTCGCGATTGGAACCGTAGCTGTTATGGGGTTGAGCAATGACACTGATGCCACAAGGGTGGGATCGGTATTTCTTGGTCAATATGATTCGGATCAATATGCCACGGTACTGAATCGAGAGGTAACCAAATGGAAGAATTCAATCGATTATGAGCTTGTCTATCAAGACTATCAATATGCCATTGATTCTGATTTGTTTGTCTTCGATGTAGCTTCTACGATTGCACAAATAAACCTCGACCAAGACAACGACGCAATCGTTTCGCTTTCGACCGATGAGTGGGAATCGCTCGCCGCAAATCTGGAATCCATACTTCCTGAAGCAGTCTTTACTCAACTGGATCTAGACGAGTTGAGTTTTGATATTTTGGACGGAGCTAAGAATCTGGAAATCCGAAGCCACTTCGAAATTGAGTCTTACCTTGACGCTGAAGTTGAAGGCACCATTCTTGCGACCGCGATGATCGATGGTTTATCCACAATTGATATTCAAGCGATTACTGCCATTGCTTCTCAAATAACGATTGAAGGCACTTCAAGATTTTCATTACTGGAGATCTTCGCCGAGAGCAGTCTTACTAACAATCAACTCAGCGTAATCGCATCGGGAATATTGTCGGTTACTAAGGACACTAATTTTGATGGTTATGTCTTTTCGCAGAATTATGAGATGCCTTCCTGGGCCAAGCCAGGAAGCAATGTCATGATCCTCAAGGTCAACAATTATGACTTCAGTTTCTTCAATGATTTGGACCAGGAATTTATTTTAGAATTAGCTGCTATTGGCAATGATGGATTGCTATTTACCCTCAAGGGACTACCCTTCATAAACGATTATGCAACCACCGCACATAACGTCGCTACAATTCCGCATTCAACAATCTATAACGATGACCCAACGATCGATGAACTGACTCCTGGAGTGATAGTCACCGAGACCGACACCGAATATGTTTACCATTTATTGGTTGAGACGGGAGTCGATGGAAGGATCGACGCTTACGTTAGGATAACAACCGATTCCGAAGGTGAAACGTATTCTCAAACTCTATATTATGATGAAATTTACCCAGTGACGGAAATATACCGGGAAAACATAGTCTTGAAAGCTGGTGATTGACATGGCCTTGCAGCGAATCGGAGATATCTTGATCAAGGAGAAAATTATCAATGAAAGCCAGTTACAGGAAGCCTTAAAGAAGAAACAACCTGATGAAAGACTGGGAGAGACATTCATAAGATTGAAGTTCACTACGGAAATGCAGATCTTGAAAGCTTTGGAAGCCTCAACGGGAGTGCAACGTATTTCACTTACCAATTTCACAATCGATGGTTCCGTTCTTGAAATGGTTACTGAAGCTTTTTGTCGCAGAAATAATATCATTCCACTTCGCATTGAAGGCAGCAAGTTGCTCTATGCGACATCTGATCCTCTCGATTTTGCCACGCTTGAGGAATTAAGGATGATGACTGGTTATCAGCCGAAAGCTTATTCTGCGGCGAAAAACGATATCATAACACAGATCGAGAAATACTATGGGTTTACCAGGACACTTGAGGCTTTGGGCGTCAAGCAGAATATTATGAGCGAACAGGCAATCGAAGAAGCCGGCATGGAAGACGAAACGCCGATGGTGAAACTTGTAAATCAGATTTTGACTTCCGCAGTATTCCAAAGGGCCAGCGATATTCATATCGATCCGCTTGATGACAAAACCTTGATCCGTTACCGTGTCGATGGTATCTTGGATACTGTTCGTGAATTTCCGATCAAGATACACTCACAAATGGTTAGCAGAATCAAGGTGATGAGTGGTATGGACATCACGGAGACACGCGTACCCCAGGACGGACGTATCCAAACCTTGATCCAACAAAAGAACCTTGATCTGAGAATATCAACTTTGCCCACAGTTCGTGGTGAAAAGGTCGTAATGCGTATACTCGATCTTTCGGGAGCAATGAACAGAATCACTTCGTTGGGTCTGTCACATGATGAAGAAGCAATGATTCTCAAAATGATCTCGCAGCCCAACGGAATAGTCCTTGTCAGTGGACCTACGGGGTCAGGTAAAACGACGACCTTGTATGCATGTTTAAATGAGCTCAACGATCCAAACGTCAATATCGTTACGGTCGAAGACCCAGTGGAAATCAAGATGGCTGGAGTTAACCAGGTTCAGGTTCATCCTGATGTCGATTTGACTTTTGCGAATGCATTAAGATCGATATTGCGCCAAGATCCCAACATCATCATGATCGGTGAAATCCGGGATGTTGAAACCGCGGAAATATCAATCCGAGCGTCGCTCACGGGTCATTTGGTCTTGTCCACAATCCATACCAACAGTGCAATCAAGACCATAAGCAGACTTATGGACATGGGTCTTGAACCCTTTTTGATCGCATCATCGTTGTCTGGAATTATCTCACAAAGACTTGTAAGGAGACTATGCCCAGAGTGCAGTTTTCAAGAGGAACCTTCCAGCCGTGAAAAGGAAATATTCGCTAAGAATAATGTCTCGATCGACAAGGTTTGGCGGGCAAAGGGATGTCCTTCCTGTAATTACAAAGGCTATGCCGGCAGGATCGGTATTTTTGAAGTTTTGCCGATTTCTAAGACCATGGAGAAATTGATATCTGACAGCCGTCCGATGGACGAACTTGATCAGCAAGCAGAAAAAGAAGGAATGGTTTCGCTCTTGATGTCCGGACTTGAAAAAGTCAGATCTGGAGTGACGACACTCGAGGAAGTGCTCAAGGTTGCCAATGAATAGGAGGCTGACGCATTGAAACTAAGAAATTTCAAGTATATTGCGACCAACTCCGCCGGCAAAACCGTCAGAGGGCGCATTGAGGCAATAAATCGTAACGTATGCCTCAAGTATCTTCAGACAAGAAACTATACCGTGACCAAAATTGTCGAATACAAAAGTTGGCTTGCGGATATCAGTCAGATAACAATCGGCAAGTCTTTGCCCCAGAAACAACTCATTTTCTTTCTCAAGCAACTTGGAGCGCTTTTGAACGCGGGAGTCAATTTGTTGAATTCACTTGAACTTCTTGCTTTGCAACAAGAAAGTCGAGTTCTAAGACGATTGTATTTTGAGTTGTACCAGCATATCTACAACGGTTTCTCATTCTCAAAATCATTGGCAAAGAGACCCAAGGAATTTCCTAACATGCTGGTTCAGATGGTTGAGATAGGCGAACTATCTGGAGAACTTCCGGAAACGATAATGAATTTGGCCGCTTATTATGAAAATCAATTGAAGATAGTCAACGGGATAAAAGGCGCAATCAGAATGCCGCTCATCTATCTTGGAGCTGCAATCCTGATAGCCATAGGTATGCTGCTGTTCGTCTTTCCAAGTATTACGGAACTTTTTCTTTCGTTTGAAGGAGCACAATTACCGGGCATCACCCAGTTCTTTCTTGACATAGGGAACTTCATGGGAGAATATGCTTTATATATTTTTGGCTTGACGGCATTCTTTATACTCTTCATCTGGTTCTTGAACAAATATGATTCGCGCTTGCATTTTTTGTTCACTTTGTTCATCTTGAAACTACCGATCGTCGGCAAACTTATCCAAATGAACAACCAGATCACAATTGCCAATTCACTGGCTCAGATGCTTTCTAACGGAATCAATTCAGTTAAAGCGCTGCAGACGATAAAAGCGCTCGTATCAAATGTCGTATATAAAGACCTGATCGTTAAAACGTTGGCGAATATCGAAGATGGAAAACCTTTCGCCAAATCCTTTTCGGAAAGTCCTTATATCGATCAAATAATGGCAAGAATGATTGCCACCGGAGAGAAGACTGGTGATGTTCCAAGTTTGATGCGAAATCTATCTACGTACTATAATGGCGTTTCCGAACTGAGAGTTGAACAACTCAAGAATTCGCTCCAGCCCTTGTTGCTGATAATAGTCTATGCGATGGTTGGTGTAATGATTCTCGCGATCATGTTGCCGATGCTCTCACTTGGAAGTCAAATTTAGCGATTTTTGGCGTTTCTCTTGACATTTGCACGTGTTGTGATATTATAGATTTAATTTAAAATATAGGATGGGGAAAGGAGTCAAATTATGTTTAGGATACTTAAGAATCGTAAAGGCGTCACCTTGGTTGAATTACTTGCTGTAATTGTTATTCTTGGCATCATCGCCGCAATTGCGGTGCCGACAATCGGCAATCTGATTGAAAGACGGAGAGAGGATGCTGCTGAAGTTGAGTGGCTCGCGATTGAAGAAGCGGCGGGCAACTATGCTATTGAGTTGGACGAAGGTGATGTATTCTCAGTTCAAGATTTGTTCACTGAAGGGTATCTCTCCGAATCCATTACCGTATTGGGCGGGGGAACTGAACCGACAACTGAAGACGTGTCTGCTGAAGATATCTTTGTAGTCGGTGATTCATTGGACTACACTATTGACCTTAGCGGT
>JAFGQT010000104.1 GCA_016935515.1 Bacilli bacterium | reverse complement strand
TCGTAAACTTCCATCGGATTCCTAGCATCCGCAACAATGATGTGATTACAGACATTCAGCCGACGCAAATCTTCAAATTGGTTTACGTCGTTTATGATTCCAATGATGTTGCCATTGACTCCAGCACTCTTTCTGGCTTGATATGAACACAGAAGACCACTCTTTCCGGAGGCTCCAAGTATCAAGACACTGTCGTCGGGTTTGACCAGTTTGGCAACCTGTGCCGGTGCTCCGGCTACGTCGAGCGCGGACAAAACAATGTGTCTAGGCAAATCGCTTGGTATCTTAGCATAGATTCCAGACTCAAAGAGAATTGCTTCGCCGTCGATATCAACCTGATCCTTGCCAAGATGAATGGCTTTGATTTCATGAATCTTCAGAGGAGTAAGAGAAAGCGATACAAGTGAAGCTATCTCATCGCCGACTTTTAAATCTATGTCGAGATTTTTCCCGATTTGTTTTACCTTACCCAACAACATCCCGCCGCTTCCGGTAACGGGGTTTTGCATCTTGCCCCGTTCGCGAACGATTTCGAGAATCATTTCTTTCATCTTCTCAATATTTCCTCGGCATGCAGATTTGATCTGTGTGAAAGAGGCAGAATCGATGTTCAGGGTCGATACCTCAAGGAGGATCTCGTTATCATAGGGTATCATTTTATTGTCTATTTGATCCGCTGCTTGTGGTAATACACCTTTTGGCGAAAGCACTCTGTGCGTGCCGTATTTGCATATTCTGTCCATGTCATTTCCTCATTTTCAATATATCTCTGGCTTCATTTGGCGACGCTATTTCGCGTCCGTATGATTTTGCGATCTCAACTGCTTTTTCAACCAATTCGCGATTCGAACTTGCCAATTTGCCTTTCTCAATATAAATGTTGTCCTCAAGTCCGACACGAACGTGTCCGCCGTGCTTGATCGACAGTTCAGCCAAAGAAAACTCGTATTTCCCGATACCGGCGACACTGTATGTGGCTCCTTCGGAAATGCTGTCTTTCATGAACATGAAATCTCGAGCTTCACCAGTCATACCTCCGGTGACTCCAAGAACGAAGCTGAAGTGTAAAGGCGCTTTTATGAATCCTTTCCGATACAGTCTCAGCGCCATGTCAACGTGTCCTTTATCGAAACATTCGAGTTCATATTTTACATTCTTTTGGTTCATTGCGGTCGCAAAATGGATTATGTCGTTCTCGGTGTTGATGAAGATTTCATCCCCCCCGAAATTGAGGGTCCCGCAATCGAGTGTTGCCATTTCCGGATCAAGTTCCAGCGGTGACAGTCTTTCTTGTCTGGACATACCCAATGCTCCGCCTGTAGAAACCTGAATGATCACATCCGGGCATTTCTCTTGGATTGCCTTGATGATTTTTTTGTATCGGTTACTGTTTTGAGTCGGGCTCCCATCGTCTTCACGAGCGTGAAGATGAATGATGCTTGCGCCAGCTTCGCATGCACCAAAAGCAGCTTCCTGAAGCTCTTCGATAGTATATGGAACTGCGGGATTCATGACTTTCGTCACTTCCGCTCCGGTAATGGCACAAGTGATGATCAATTTTGTCATGATATCCTTTGATTATCCTTGGGAACCACACATGTTCCGATTGCGGAAGCGACTAAGACTTTTGGTTCAAGCCAATCTGCTGCCGAAGCGGATATATCCGGTCGCGCTTGGATTGTCTTATAACAGAAAAATTCGATTTTTCTTGAGGTGTTACCTACATGAACGATCTCGGCTGTTACCTCGAGAAAGTCACCGGCATATACAGGCTGAAAAAAATCAACTTGTTCGTAAGCGCGAAACAGACCTTCATCACCATCATTCCTGATCAGCAGTTCTGTCGCGACATCACCAAACAGTCCAAGTATTCTTGCCCCGTCGACAAGATTGCCCCCGTAATGCGCGTCGTGTAACGACATCCTAACGTATAAAGTCGTTTTCATTTTACATTCCTTTCATTGTTTCAACTTTTTCGACGATGAGTTTTGCTTCGGTGGCATTCACAACATCGTCAACTGAATAATCCGGATGGACCTCAAGTAGGTGAAGCCCATCTGGCTCAACCGAAATAACTGCCATTTCAGTTACTATAAGATCGACTTGATGCGCAGCAGTAAGCGGCAAAGTGCACTTGCTGAGAATCTTCGGTTTGCCCTTGTTTGTATGAGTGGTCGCTATGATAACTTTTCTTGCGCCCATGACAAGGTCCATAGCTCCGCCCATTCCGGGAACTTTTTTGCCGGGAATGATCCAAGAGGCTAGACTGCCTTCGGCATCAACTTCGAGAGCTCCTAATACCGTGACATCAATATGTCCTCCCCGAATCAAAGAGAATGATAGAAGCGAATCAATGTAAGCTCCACCAGGTAATATCGTTGCCTTCATACCGCTGGCATTGACTAAATATGTGTCTTCGTCGGTAAGGGGCCCTAAGCCGACAACTCCGTTTTCGGCTTGAAAAACGATTTTCTTCCCTTCTTCAAGGTAATTTGGTACCAATCCGGGTATACCGATTCCAAGGTTGACCAGATTGCCATCTTGCAATTCCATCGCAATGCGTTTGGCGATGATTTGTTTTTCATCCATGATCATTTTTCCTCCCGGTACACATAATCGACCAATGGATATGGCGTTATGACACATTCAGGATCGATTTCATCGACCGTTTCAAACGGCTCAACAACGACTTTGTCGGAAGCCAAGGCCATAATGGGATTGAAGTTTCTGGTTGTCTGCAAATATCGTAAATTGCCGTACTTGTCGACTACAGCCCCGCCGATCAGTGCCATGTCTGCAGTGAGCGGTTCTTCAAGCAAATAACGTTTTCCTTGAACTTCGATGATCTGTTTGCCGTTCTGCACCACTGTATCCAGTCCAGTAGGTGTCAATATTCCTCCGAGTCCAGCTCCGCCGGCACGGATTTTTTCAGCCAAACTTCCTTGGGGCAGCAGTTCGACCTCGATTTCGCCTTCTTGCATCAAATCTCCGACAACAGGATTTGTGCCGATATGTGAAGCAATGAGTTTTTTTACCTGATTGTTGGTAAAAAGTTTTCCAACTCCCGCATTCTCGTAACCGCCGTCGTTGCAGATGATGACAAGGTCCTTGACCTTGCTTTCAACAACCAAATCCACGAGTTTTTCCGGAGTTCCGTTGGTCAGGAATCCGCCGACCATGATCGTCAATCCGTCTTTAAGCAAATTCTTGAATTCCTTTGCACTGATTTCTGCTTTCACTGTGATACCTCCTGTGCTGGCGGCATGATTTCGGCTTCTCCAACCACAACCACTTCGCCTTTTTGATTCGTAGCAACGCAGTCGAATACAACCCTGTTTTTTTCGACGTTTTTCTCCTTGACCATAACCTTCGCGGTTACGACATCATCAAAAAACACGGGTCTGATGAACTTGAGACTTTGTTTGGTGTAGATGCTTCCGAGTCCCGGTAGCATCACCCCAAAAATAGTTGAGAACAAAGACCCGACGAGCATCCCATGAGCGATCCGCTTTTTGAAAATGGTTGCTTGCGCATACTCTTCGTCCATGTGTGCGGGGTTTCTGTCTTCGGTGATTGTTGCGAATGATTCAACGTCCTCCAGGGTTATCTTTTTGGTGAAAGTTGCTTCCTGGCCAATGTAGATCTCATCCATTGTCAAACTCTGCAAGATTAATCCTCCTTAAACCAAAATATAAAAAAGCTGCTATATTTTTCAATATAACAGCTCTCCATCCTTGATGGCAGTATCTTGGAGTCTACCTTGATACCAAGAAACATTTCTACGAACCGAAATGCCCTTTCGGCAACGTGTCCCTTCTTCCGTCGTATTCAAGGTTCATCTTGTTTACACCGACAGTTTACCGACAGGTTGCGCCTCTGTATGATATTCAGATTTCGCCAACATTATACCAAATGTATGTAAGCGTTGTCAATATCGATTTGGGGCTTATCGGTTGTATGAAACACTATTTATAGCGATTTATGAAAACTTCCGCTGAGGCCAGCACTTCCTTATCGCTCTTGAAGGTCAGTTTGTCAATCGCCTCTGAATAGTCAAGCCATTTTGCATCTTGAAGTTCGGTTGCCTGCAAGACGATTTCTTCGGAAACTGATTCGGCCAAAAAGAAGACAACCTGTTTCCAAATTCCCGGATGTGGCGGGTATTCGACGATTTTTCTGAACTCTTCGTTGATTGATACGCTCAACCCAGTTTCCTCAAGTATTTCCCTACGCGCAGTTTGGATCTCTGTTTCTCCAGCCTCCACATGTCCTTTGGGTAATGACCAATGGCCAAGGTTCATATGGATTATGAGGTATCTGGTTTCTTCGCCGTCTTTACGATAAACGACAGCTCCGCAGGATTTCTCCAGTTTCATAGAAACTCAAACCCGCTTGCGAAT
>JAFGQT010000103.1 GCA_016935515.1 Bacilli bacterium | reverse complement strand
TTGTCTTTCAACTCATCGTTGCGATAGACTCTCAACATCTCTTGGACGAAGTACAAAAGACCATAACCAGTAGCTTCTTTTCGAACCAAGGAGCCCCCGTATGTCAGGCCTTTGCCGGTGAGCACACCGGTGGATTCATTCATGATCTTCTTGTACATGCCATACATGTAACCAACTTCTCTGAAGCCGACACCGATGTCTCCTGCGGGAACATCTGTATCCGGTCCAATATGACGATATAGCTCTAACATGTAATTTTGGCAAAAACGCATGATTTCCGCATCTGACTTGCCTCTGGGATCGAAATCAGCTCCGCCTTTTCCTCCGCCCATCGGCAGTCCGGTCAAAGCGTTTTTGAATGTCTGTTCAAAACCTAGGAATTTCAGGATCGATTCGTTTACCGACGGATGGAATCTGATTCCACCTTTGAACGGCCCGATCGCTGAATTGAACTGAACCCGGTAGCCTCTGTTGACATTGACTTTGCCCGCATCATCAATCCAGGTCACACGGAATTTGATAACTCTTTCCGGTTCGATGATTCTTTCCATGATGCCGTATTTCTCGATTTTCGGATCAGCCATGACAATGAAGTCCATCGCTTCGAAAAATTCTTCGACAGCCTGAAGATACTCTGGTTGGCCGTCATTTCTGTGTGAGACCGTCTGAAACAATTGGTTGAGATATTCGCTCTTGTACAATTCCTTCGCCTCGCTTCTATATTTTTGTAGACTCTAAGTCTAGATACTCCTGCAAAACGTAAAAAAAAGCATAATTGATCGCATTCTGCCTAATTTACCTTTTTATCCGATTGTCCGTTCATCGACAAGATGGATTCTGTTTCGCTCATAATTCTATTATACAATGAAAGCGCTTTTAAGACAAGGACAAATTTCGTGAAAAATACTACCAATATCACACAAAAAAAAGATGCTAAATTTCTTGTTAGCATCTTTCGTAAGAATTGTGATTTGTCCGAATAATTACACCTTCATGTTCGCGTCAATCATGCTCTTGCTAGTCAATCGATAGAGTTTTAGCATAATTATAAGATATCGGTTCTTTGAAAGAAGTATTTTTGTATGCATCTTCATTATGCATGCTAATGACGATCTCATCCGTTTTTTTATCTTTGAAAGCCTCTATTACTCGATCAAGTATTAGCTTATGAAAATCAGATAAAAGAGAAGACTGATAGTTAGCTGTTGGAACGAAACGCCGAGAAATAAAGTCAGCTTCTTGTTTCTCGATGAAATTGACGTTTTCAAGATCAAGCAAACAACGATAGTTATCAGGAGCTGCTCCCATCGGCAGAGCCATATAGACTAGACCGGAAATGCCTTTGCCTGCCATCTTATAATGATAAAAGTCAGCGTAGAAAAGCAATTTCATCAGTTTGACTTCAAATAGATTATCGACTTTTTTTGCAAGGTAGTTGATCATATCCACAACCAAAGGAAGTTGTAGACTTGTTCCACCATTGTATTCTGTGCCATCATACTTACTGATAGAGGCTTCCATGAAAGACTCAATATAACTGGATTTATTAAGCGCCATTTGTTGCAAAACAATATCTAGATATTTCTTAAAGCGCTTTTCTGAAAGTCGCTCGCGCGCACTGACAAGCAATTCTTTGAACCATTGGGTATCAGTACCAATTTTTCTCATGACCTCATCGTGCGCTTGATCTTGAATCTGATGGTTCTCATACCTTATTATCGTGACTTCTCCCCAATTCAGAATTTCAGAAAAATCCTTTTGGCTGACTCCATATTTTTCTCTAATTCTCCGAATCTCGTCAGAGGTGAGGAGATTGACTTCCTTGCGATAAGCGTCAATCAAAGAAAGCTGGTTTATTTTGATCAACTCTTCAGTTTCGAGCAATTGATCTAAATTCGAACAATAATCATAGACTGCCTGAAAGGAAACTGGTTTGCCGCGAAAGATTGTCTCTTCCGTCACAGCCACAGTATCAACTTCGTGCTCTTTCAAACATGCATGACAGAATTTCATATCTCTGGATAATTTTTCCATCAGTCTTTTCCCCTTTTCAAAACTTGTATGGAAAATCAGATTTATTGAATACTCGATCGGAGTAATGAAAAGATACAATAACAATGAGATCTTTACCATGTGTTCGTTGCATTTCAAACAATTCAACTCGGAACTTGATGTAGACATCCTGATTTTTGTATGACTTGCCAAACACATCTAGACTTTTGTTGGGAAGGCGATCATCAACTACCGATTCCATATAATCTGATAAACTCAGTTTACCTAACTCTTGTTTCAAAACTGATACATGATCATCATCGGGAAACAAGTCGTTAAGCGTGTATCTATTCGTGTGCCTTATGTCCTTCTGCTCTTCTGATAACCGATCATATATTATGTTTATGTCAACTGAGTTATTTTCTAGGGCGTATTTCACTCGCGCAAGAACCGTCGAAACTTCATCGCGATTTTTAATGTAAGTTTTCTTGTCTTTCTGCATTTGTATTTTATCATCTGCCTTTCCACTTTGTCAATAGCTTTTTGGTATCAATTGATACCTTTTACTTATATAGCGAGTGTTTCTATTAAATCAAATAGATTAATTTTTATTATCTCATTTATTATTAATGATTTCAATACAGTTTAAATTTATACTTATATTTATTTTATCCACACAAATTATGGATAATACTTTATAAAAAAATAACACCCTTGATAGGGTGCTAAATCAATCGATATGTCAATGCTTAAATATTCATCCGATCAAGATTGTGTTTGAGCATCTTTGCGGAACTCTCAAGACTCCTGGATTCCGATTCGCTGAGCTTCAGTTTGACGACATGATGGACACCCTCACGATTCAAAACTGCTGGCAAGCCGATGTAGACATCGGCTTCACAGCCATAAACACCATTGTTATAGACGGATATCGGAATGATGCGGTTCTCATTGTTGAAGATGGCCTGGGTGATCCTGACAAGCGCCATGCCAACGCCATAATAGGTCGCTTTCTTTCGTTTGATGATCTCATAGGCTGCACCTTTGACATTCTGATAGATCTCTTCCAGATCTTCGAAGTTGATTTCATCCATCGATTCGATCACATCTTTGATCGGTTTTGCGCCAACGTAGGCATTCGACCAACAGACGAACTCTGAATCTCCGTGCTCTCCTAGGATATAAGCATGAACATTCCTGACATCGATCGAGATCTTGCGTGAGATCTCATAGCGAAGTCTCGCTGTATCCAGTGAAGTTCCGCTGCCGATGACTCGCGAAGATGGTAATTTGGATTCTTTCCAAGCAACGTAAGCCAAGATGTCCACAGGATTAGATGCGACTAAGATGATTCCATCAAATCCGGAATCCATGATGTTCCTGACGACGCTCTTAATGATCATGGCGTTACGATTCAGAAGGTCGATCCTAGTTTCTCCTTCTTTCTGGTTGACTCCCGCGGTTATCACGACCAAACCGGCATTTTTACATTCTGAGTAATCCCCGGCTCTGATGCTCATCTT
>JAFGQT010000102.1 GCA_016935515.1 Bacilli bacterium | reverse complement strand
TTTACAAGCGGCTGCATTGAGGTTGTCTCCGGAGGCGTGCCCAGTCTTTGGACGGACGTTCTGGTAAGTCGGGTAGATACTTACCAAGAAGGCTGGCTGTTCCCGTCGATCCGGGCGACAATAAATATCTCTCATGCCACAGATCTTTCGCTGTACAACAACACCTCCAGCATGCTCGACGGTAAGGTGTTGATTGTTCCTGCAGACATTGTCGATGAAATTCGGGCCATGTATCCAAAGATGATCGTTTATTCGCTTAATTCGTATGCTAATGATCTCATTTTGGATGAAATTAGCATTGACGGAGTCAAGGGATACAGAATTAGAGAGTACTTGGGAAGCAATTCGACATTTTTTGTTCCGGCGATGATTAATGGGTTGCCGGTAATGGAAATCTCCGGTCATTTCTTCTATAACTCGGAAATAATCAACTACGAGGTTGAAAGTGGCAGTCAGTACTTTGCATCCTATAACGGGGTTCTTTATTCTGCCGATTATTCGACATTGATTACCGTTCCGGTGTATTATCCGGCGTCTTCGCTTGCGACACATCCGCTCACCAGAAAGATTGGCGACAGCGCCTTCTTATACAATCTGACGATCAAACATGTCATCTTAAATGAGGGGCTACAAGAAATCGGCGACTATGCTTTCTCTGCGATGCCGACGAGTATGGACTATATTTACGGGGAGTCCCAACTTGAGTCGGTGGTGTTGCCGGATACAATTACGACTATTGGCAAGGAAGCTTTCCGGATGACCAAGATTAGAAACTGGAACTGGCCTGATGGCCTGATCTCAATCGGCGAAGGAGCTTTCTCTGAAACAATCTGGAATGAACCGATTGTTCTGCCGGATAACTTGAAATCGATCGGAAACAAGGCCTTCTTTGAAGCCGTCTTCCCGGAAATCTTCTTGAATGCGGGGCTGATCCACATCGGGTCAGAGGCCATCTGGATCAAGGGAGAGCTTGTGATTCCTTCATCAGTTGAAACTTTTGGGAGTTATGCCGTGTCGGCCACTAAGTTGATATTTCTTGGTCAAACACCGCCGGAATATCACATAGACTACAACAATCCAATCATTATGATCGGTGATTATACGACATTTACTATCGTTGTCCCTGAATCAGCTTTGGAAGTTTACCTTCAGGCCGATGATTTTATCAGATATAGTGACTATATCGTACCGAACATTGAGAGTGACGAAGTAATTGTCCGAATTCAACTTGAGCCGGGAAGATGGACAAGCATGATCAAGTCAAACGGATCAGGACTAGGAGTTCTATCCGAACCGACGCGAAGCGGTTACGCTTTTGCCGGTTGGCAATTGCTGGTTTGGAAAACTGATGGAAGCTATGAGTTTGTCGATCTGCCAACAGATCTGATACTCGATGAAGATACAATCATCGTGGCCGTCTGGGAAAAGGACAACTCGACTTTGGATATTATCGAGACTGAAAGTTTCACGTTCTCGATGGCTTCAATCGGCTATGAACACTCATTGTTGTTCACACCTGATCAGCTACACACAGATTATGAGTTGAGGCTTGCGACAGATGATTTTGATGTATCACCATATGGGTTCCCTTATATAATCCTCTATGTCTACACGACAACGGGTGAGCTTGTGGATCAAGTAAACAGCACTCATGGCGATAATAGCAATAACATGAGCACTGCTTATTATGACATTACGCTCCCGGATGCCACGCAAGAGTATGTGTTTGTATTTTCCGGCGCAAAGTACAATGTCGATGTCTTAGGAACGATCATGCCTGTAGAATGAATCCTTTCAAGGTGAGAATATGCTTGACTCTCACCTTTTTCTTTGGCAATTTTTCATTGTGTTCACACAAATGATATGGTAGAGTATATTCATAGTTTAATAGAAGGAAGGATGATTTTATGCCTAGCGAAAAAATAAGGAAATTGATTGAAAGCGGCAGGGATTTCCTGCGGTTTGATGGTGTGGAAGATGATCATGAATTATCAGATCAACAATTAAGACTTCCTCAACCGCCGTTGGTGAAGGATAGAAGCAGCGATGTCGTCGTTGATTTACCGAACAATTTCAATGATTTGCCTTTGAAGAATGATATTTTAGCTGTAATCAATGACCGCGTCAGTCATCGCGTTTATACCGATGAATCAATGAGCTTGTTGGAATTATCCTTTTTGCTTTGGTCTACGCAAGGCGTCAAGAGCATCAGGGGAAATAATTACGCGACTTTGAGGACGGTTCCTTGTGGCGGCGCCAGACATGAGTTTGAAACTTATCTGGCGGTAAGGAACATTGAAGGACTGAAAAAAGGCAGCTACCATTATTTGCCTTTGACTCATCAATTGGAATATTTGGGAGAGATTCTTGAAATTGAGAAAACCATTGGCAACGCCTTATCAGATCAACGCTGGGCAGCGTCCGCAAACGTAGTTTTCTTCTGGAGCGTCGTACCATATCGAGCTGAATGGCGTTATTCATATTTTGCGCATCGAATAATTCTTGTGGACATCGGATATGTGTCACAGAATCTCTATATTGCTTGTGAAGCCGTAGGGCTTGGAACTTGTGCTGTCGGAGCCTTTGAAAGAATAGATTGCGACAAGATATTTAATTTGGATGGGGAAGATGAATTCATTGTTTTGGCTTCACCGGTCGGAACGGTATCGCCAAAGAACAAAGACAAGGAAGATGCATTCTACGCTTTCTTGAAACAAGAACAAAAGTAGAAGTTTTGATTGATTACTGCCACAAGCCGTTTTAGCGGATTGTGGCATTTTTTTATTTGATTTAAGCCGACGTGTCGCAAGAAAACGCTTTCTTTTATTGCTCGATTATTGTATAATAAATCAATGGGACAGGTGATATAGTGATAACGATCAATGGGAACAACCTAACATTGGAGAAGTTTATAAAAGTTGCCAGATTTGGCGAAAAAGTAAAGATTAATCCGAACAATCGGGAAGCCATCGATAAAGCAAGTCAATACGTAGAAAATATAGTTGCATCTTGCAAGCCGGTGTATGGAATCAACACCGGTTTCGGCAAATTATCGAACGTTGTCATTGAAAAAGATCATACTCGTGAATTGCAGAAGAATTTGTTGATGAGTCACGCTTGTGGTCTTGGGGCACCTTACCCAGAAGAAGTAGTCAGAGGGATGTTGCTGCTCAGGATAAACGCCTTGGTAAAAGGATATAGTGGCATCAGGTATGAAGTGCTCGAAAAGATGTTAGAGCTTTTGAATAAAAGGGTAACACCCGTTGTATTCTCGCAAGGAAGTTTGGGCGCTAGTGGCGATTTAGCGCCGCTCGCGCACATGAGCCTGCCTTTGATTGGCCTTGGCGAGGTTACTTACAAGGGA
>JAFGQT010000003.1 GCA_016935515.1 Bacilli bacterium | reverse complement strand
TTGAGGGAGATAAATGCTTTTAATACTTCTTTATGATTGACTTTGTTACGCTGTTTTTAATGAAAGCAATGTAACACTTTCAACGTGAATTGTCTGGGGAAACATGTCTACGGGCGTTATTTCTACCACATCGTATCCCCCTTTTTTCAATTTTACCAAATCGCGGGACAATGTCGCTTGGTCACATGAGACATACACAACTCGCGGAATCTTCATTGTCAGCAAAGCTTTGATAAAACCGTCTGAACAGCCTCTGCGAGGTGGATCAACGATGATTACGTCAAAATTGAATTCTTTCCATTTTTCCAAAACTGTTTCGGCATCGCCGACTTCAAAAAATGCATTTTTCAGTTTGTTGTGACGTGCATTGATTTTAGCGTCCACAATTGCTGATTTGACAATCTCGATTCCAAAAACCTTGTAAGCTTGTCTTGCGGCCAAAAGTCCCATAGAACCAATGCCACAATAGGCGTCGATCAACTTCGTTCGATCAGAGATGTCGGCATATTCCAAAGCCTTCTTGTATAGTTTTTCGGTCTGTATTGTGTTTGTCTGAAAGAAAGAGCGAAATCCGATTCTGTAACTTATCCCATCGATTGTTTCTTCAATATAGCCACTTCCAAAGATAAGCTTGATCGGATCGGTTGACAGTTGTGATTCATCTTTTGCGATGGAATATCCGATGCTCGTAATCTCAGGTATCTTTTTTGTCATCTTCTCAACGAGAATGTCTGATAGAGGCATTTCCCTAGCAATGTTGAATAACACCATTATTTGGCGGGTGGAAAATGATTCGCGAATAACCGCAGATTTGAGAACTCCAGTTTTTGCTAGTTCGTCATAAGCATGTATGCTCAATTCATTGGCAATGTTCCTAATCAAATTGATGACTTCGAAAGAACGCTTAGCGATGATGTGGCATTCTTCAAGATTGACAAGTTTATGCGATTTGGCTTGGAAGAATCCTGCTTCAAGGCCTTTTTCGCCTTGATGGAATTTGATTTCAACCTTGTTGCGATAATAGTATGGATTGATCATGCCGATCATGTTGTTTACCTTGACATTTTCGAGATGCTCATTCTTCAGTGATGTTTCGACTCGATACTTCTTGAAACTCAATTGAACGTCATAATCCATGTGCATCAAGCCGCAGCCTCCGCACTCATAGAAGTGCTTGCACTTTGGGGTCACACGAAAAGGGCTTTTAGAAAGTCGATTGACAACTTTGCCAAAGCCATAGCTTTTTCTTCTCTGCGTTATGATGATCTCTGCGCTTTCACCCTTCAGCAAGTCCTCAACGAAGACTGTGTACCCGTCTTCCAACTTACACACGCCAAGGGCGTCATGGGTCAGATCAATTGCTTCTACAATCGTTGTTGTTAATGAATCATCCATTTATGACTGACCTTTCCTGTCTTTGAGTTTCTGATACAACAATGCCAAACCGCCACTTCCGGTTTCGCGATATTTGGTGTGGATATCTTTGCCTGTTTGATACATCGTGTCAATGACCATGTCCAACGAAATCATCCGTGATTCTGAAAGAAAGTACGCCAGACGGCTTGAGTCAAGGGCGCGCATCGCCCCAACGGCATTCCTCTCAATACAAGGAATTTGGACATAACCGAGTACCGGGTCGCATGTCAGGCCGAGATGATGTTCCAATGATATTTCAGCCGCATACTCGATTTGACAAATCGAATGCCCCAAAAGTTCTGAATGAATTGCCGCAGCCATGGCTGACGCGCTGCCAATCTCCGCTTGGCATCCGGCAACAGCCCCGCTGATCGATGCATTATGTTTGATCAAATTTCCAATAAGCGCTCCCGTGGCCAAACCCTGCAAAAGTGCTTCTTTCTTGTATCCTAACTGATCGTACATGTAGCGGATGACCGCAGGAACGACACCGCTCGCACCACATGTTGGAGCCGTGACAATCATGTTGCCGCTTGCATTCTCTTCAGATACGGCGTAAGCGTATGCGGAGATAATTCGGCTTTCTCTAACTTCAGGAGTTTCATTATCCATCGGCTTTGTCAGAAGCTGTTTTGCTTTTCTTCTGACTCTGAGTTCTCCTGGTAAAACACCTTCGCTCCTCAGTCCTCTGTCAACCGCGGAAAACATCGTGTTCAGAATCGTTTTCAGAAACTCCCAAATCTCAATGCCTTCATACATTTCTACGTATTCAAACAACCGCAGTCCATGATCTAGACAAAATTCCTTGATCTCTTCAAAGGTATGATGTGGGTAGATGTCAGAGCCCTCATCAGACGGCTCGCCATCAATTTGGATTGATCCGCCTCCAATGCTATAAACGCGCATTGATGCGATTTCCGTATCATCAAGATAACCCTTTATGTCAAGGGTGTTCGGGTGCCACAACACAAATTGGTCATCGAATTCGACCTCAACATTCGGGAGTGTTTTTTTGATGATTGCATCGGTAAGATGTCCGCGTCCTGTCAAGGCCAGCGACCCGTATAAAATAACTTTGTGTCTGTTGGCTTTTGGATAACGCTCCATGAATTTCTCACAAGCCCTTTGCGGACCAATGGTATGCGAACTTGAGGGTCCATAACCGATTTTGTACAATTCGCGAATCGACTTCATTTAACCCTCCGAAAGGCCCTTGATATAAATATTATACCACGTTTGGCGAAAAGATATAAGGGGCATAAAACGAAAACAAAAAGGTTCGGCATCGACCGAACCTTGTGTATTAGTTGATTTATATTTCGTTTGCTTGTTTGTTCGTGACATAGAATATTGTCACAATGATCATTCCCACCAATGAAAAGATATAGATTGCCGCAATTGATATTTGTGAGATCAGTACTCCAGCCAACAATGAAGCAATCGGAATCAAAGCCTGTGATAACACTCCAGATACGGATGACACCTTACCAAGTTGTGCTTTATCGACTTTGCGTTGAAAGACCAAGTTAACCGGAACATTGAATGCCGTGTTCGCAAAACCAAGCAGAAACATGACAGCTGTAAGTCCGATCAGAACGACGCTGATCGATATCATGTCAAAATAGTAAGCCAACATCACAGATACCATCACTACCACAAGCATAACAAAGGTCAGGATTGCCATCTTCAAGTCTCTTCCATATGACTCTTTAGTCGCTCGTCTGGAAAGAATCAAGGACATGATGATCGCGGAAATGGAAATTGCCACCGATATGATGGAATACCAATTTTCGGGTTCAAGAAACGAATTGAACAAGTAATTTGTGCTTTCGCCAAGATCAAATTCAATGAAATACGGAAGGGCATTACTGAAGATGGGCGCTAGAAAGAAGTTAAGGCCTAGCGCCATGATCAAAGTTACAAAAATGGGTTTGGTGTTGTAGATATACCTGATCCCATCCTTAATGTCCGAAAACATAGCTCTGATGTTGGTGATCTCACCGGCGTGTTCTTTGTGATCATAAGTTATGAACATTTCAGATATTGCCGAGATGATGTATCCAATTCCATTGATAAAGAAAATCCAGACGATTCCGACAGAAGCATAGAGAATTCCGCCAAGGATCAATCCAACTATCGCTTGAAGACTAGAAGACCCTTGAAGATATGCCGACGCGGGTTGTAGTTCCTCATCTGAGACAATGAATCTCAACAATGACGACGCTGCCGGTTGAAACAATGATGAGTTTATACTCAAAATCAAATTCATGACAAACAACATTATCAGTTTTGCCACCATGTCATCGGCGAACATCATGAATGCACCTGCAGCGACGATCGTGAAGCCGCGGACATAATCGGTTAGATACATGATCCTGACCTTATTGAGTTTGTCCGCAATGACGCCGCCAAAAGGCATCAACACAACCAAAATGATTCCCGATAAAGCCAGATAGAGTCCTTGGATCAATGCAGCTGTGTCCTTGCCATAAACAGTGCTTGCCAAATTGAGGATAAAAAGACTGATAGCGAAATTGAAAAGGATATGACAAATGTTCGAAACTAAAACTCCTCCGAAAAGCAGGGAGAAGTTTTTGTTATGGAATACATTTTTTCTTGATTTATGTTCGGCATTCTCCATGTTGTCAAATTTCCTTTCGAGTTATTCGACTACGATTTTTACGATGTCGCCATCTGCGGATTTGACATTGACAATCTCACCGACAACACCGGAGTTGACCATTTCGATCAATTGATCAATATCGATATCCGTATCATTGAGCGAATCGATATTGAAGCGTTTGCTCTTGAGCAATTTAGCGAATTCGATTGGCAGTTCAACGCGGACTTCGTCTCCGTCGGCACTGTCCACAAGAATCTTCAACATCCTGAATGGAGTCTTTTTCTTCGCCACTTGTTCGGTTTCGACTCTCTCTTCTGCTTCGCCCATAGCACCCAGAAGATTTTCAGCTTGTTCAGCGGTGATTGTGCCTTTGCTCAAAAGATCCAATATTTTCATTCTTTCTTCCTTCAATGCATCCTTTGCCATTATTTGTCCCTCCTTGTTTTGAGTTTCTTAAGCATTTCCATTGCAACATCGATGTTGAGTTCTCCACTGTTAAGCTTGTCGAGAATCTCGAGTCGTGATGGGCCTGTCTTCTTTTCTTCGACAGTGGTCTGTTCTTCAGGTTGGTTAGGATCTAGACTGTATCCCAGACCGACGATCACATCGTCAAGCATTTTCTTGATTGTCGGGTAGCTGAGATCCATTTCCTTTTCCACCGCTTTGATGTTCCCGCGGTTTTTAACAAAAACTTCGATGAAGTACAGTTTTTCAGTGTCAAGGTAGTTGAACTTCGAAAGCGAGAAGTTCCCTTGGATATGCGTGTCGCAGTTTTCGCAAACCAAGCCCTCAACGGTCAATTCGTGATGACATACGGGGCACTCGGAGATTACCGGGTATTTTGCTTTGTTCTTGTACAATTCTTTTGCCATAATATTTAACCTCTTTTCTTGGATTAGATTTTTTTAGTATATGATAGTCTATGCTATTGCAGATAATTGTTTAGCGAGTAATTATTGGAATTGCTCGATCTGCCAGCAACACTATCGCGCATCTATCCAAGTTTTCACGTTTTACAGATTGGTTGTCTCTGTAATGGATTTCTCTTCCTTTAAACATGATCATTTCCTCCTTCGATTTTTTTGTTTTTTTTGCGCAATTTCTGGTGATGTTGCCGACAATTCTGCTTTAGATGGGCCAATCGTTATTATGGGATTTGTGGCTTTGTTCTTTCGGCAGTAATCTCGGCAATATTGGAATCAATCTGTCGGCCAGGTACACGATGCAGTTTCTATCATTTGAACTGCAGCTGTTTAACTGGTTGATTCCGTCGTTAAATCTCTTCTGTCTTGCCATTTTAGATTCCTCCTTTTTTGGTCTTTTTGATTACGAACATTGATTAGATTGTCTTGATCAGGATTTTTTCTCCTGAATTGGTTGTGACCTTGACCTTGATTCCCTTGTGCGACAGCAAGTACATCATTTCTTGTTTGGTCAAGGGAACATCGCTGGTAAAATCGGTTTTCACGAACTTCATCCCAAACCTGATAAGAAACATCGGCATCGGTAAGAAGAACAGGACTTTGAGAAACGTCGTAACCCCTTTTTCATCGGGTATGATTATTCTCAGCTTGACGAAGTGGGCTCTTCTTGGTTTTGGTGATGCCCCTCTTTTGTAGAGCAGCTTGTAAGCCTGACGTGAGGACACCGATTTTTCTTCAAGTTGTTTGAGAACGTCATAATCCATAAAATCACTCCTGAAATACAATATTCTTAATCTTCGACTTAATTATATTAATATTCTTTTTAATTGTCAAGCATTTTTTTAATATTTTTTTTAATTTTATTAATTTTATGTTTAACGAACTAAAAAAACACCCCTAAGTGAGGTGTTTTGCCTTATCTTTATATATTATTATATAGTGTGTTGATAAACATCCAATAACAAATCCCGGAAAGTCATAGATCAATGCATCGATAACGCTTGGTCCGCGGTCTTCAAAGAAAAGTTGAATGCCTTCATCCAATCCCGCGATTACGAGCCCAGTCAGAAATACATATATCAGCCTGATCTCAAAACTCCTGAAAGTAAGGCACCAAGACACTCCCAACAAGAAATATTCTCCCACGTGTGCCAGTTTGCGCAACACAGTATGAAACGTCTCGATATCAACGAAAGTTCCAGGAAACAGCGTCTCAATGAAAATTGACAATCTTGTAGCTACCGTCAAACTTAGCGAGGCAGACTCGCTCCCGGTAGAAGCTGAGAATGAGAAGACCATCGCCGTCATGCCAAGTGAGACTGCTAGATACATGTATTTCATCTCACTCTTTCCTCAATTCAAAGATGATATCACGCAGTTCGGCTGCTCGCTCGAAATCCAGTTCCTTTGCGGCAAGAAGCATTTGGCTCTCCAAGATTTCGATGCTCTTCTTCCTCTCTGCTTGAGTTAGATGTCCATAATCTTTACCTTGATTCGCCTCTTCGAGTTTGATCGATATGGAATCGTGGATTGGTTTGTAAATCGTCTTCGGTTCGATATTGTACTTGATGTTGTAGTCTTCTTGGATGGAGCGCCTTCGATTCGTCTCTTCGATGGCATAGCGCATCGAGTCGGTTATTCTATCGCCATACAGGACGACTTTACCGTTCGCGTTACGAGCGGCACGTCCAATTGTTTGAACCAACGATCTTGCGCTTCTGAGAAAGCCTTCCTTGTCCGCATCAAGAATTCCAATGAACGAAACTTCAGGCAAATCCAGACCTTCCCGCAACAAGTTGATGCCGACGAGGATGTCGAACTCTCCCAATCGGAGTTGTCTGATTATTTCCATGCGTTCCAGCGACTTGATCTCCGAATGAAGATATTGAACCTTGTAGCCTAAACTTTGGAGATACGCAGTGAGATCTTCGCTCATTTTGATCGTAAGCGTCGTGATCAACACTCGCTCCTTCCTTGCGATCGTAGCTTCAATCTCATTGATCAAATCATCAATCTGTCCTGCAGAAGGTCTGACTTCCACAATCGGATCAATAAGACCGGTCGGCCGGATTATTTGCTCGACGATTGCGCCAGAGCGTTCGGTTTCGAAATCTCCTGGAGTCGCGGAAACATAAATGACATTGTTGATTTTGTTCAGGAATTCGTCAAAATTCAGTGGACGGTTGTCGAGAGCACTGGGAAGCCTGAACCCATAATCGACCAATGTTTGCTTTCGCGATCTGTCACCGTTATACATACCTCTTACTTGTGGCAATGTTACATGTGATTCATCAATCACAAGCAAGAAATCTTTAGGAAAAAAATCTATTAGAACCGAAGGCGTCTCGCCTTGTTCTCTGAGAGTCAAATGTCTAGAGTAATTCTCGATGCCTCCGCACGACCCGATCTCTCGCATCATTTCAAGATCATATCTAGTCCTTTGCTCGATCCGTTCAGCCTCGAGATACATCCCTTTTTCCTTGAAATACGCTATTTGGTCTTTCAACTCAGCTTCAATACGGTTCAAAGCTTCTTCAAGTTTGTCCCGATCGGTTAGAAAATGAGAAGCTGGGAACAAAGTAATCACTTGATAATCCTGGACGATTTCTCCGGTAACGACATTGAAAGAGCGGATCCGCTTGATTCGGTCAAAATCGAATTCTACGCGTATCGCATCAGTTTTCTCATATGGAGGCAATATCTCAACGATATCACCGCGAACACGGAAGCTTCCTCTAACGAAGTCGATGTCATTGCGGTCGTAAAGGATGTTGATCAATTTCTTGAGCAGATGGTCCCTACCTTGATCGTCGTCGACTCTCAAGGTAACCATGCCTTTCCGATATTCCTCAGGATCTCCGATTCCATATATACACGAAACCGAAGCGACGACGATCACGTCTTCTCTTTCCAAAAGCGACGATGTCGCCGCATGTCGCATTTCATCGATTTCGTCATTGGTCTTTGCGTCTTTTTCAATGTATAAATCGGCTCCGGGAACGTAAGCTTCCGGCTGATAATAATCATAATAGGAAATAAAGTATTCAACCCGATTATTGGGAAAGAGGCTCTTGAATTCGGAATACAATTGTCCGGCTAGAGTCTTGTTGTGAGCCAAAACCAAAACCGGACGATTGATTTGTTCAATCACCTTGCTTATCGTATAAGTTTTGCCTGTTCCTGTAGCCCCTAGCAAAACCTGCTCATGGATACCTTGATTGAGATTATTCACAAGTGCTTCGATCGCTTTCGGTTGGTCTCCGGCAGGAGAGTATTCAGAATTGACGATAAATCTGTTCATCAGATACACCACCCAATAATATAGTATATCATAATCCCTAAAAACCAAATGACGGAAATCGCATTATCTGTTAGAATAGAATTGGTGATACTCGTGAAAATCCTACTGATTGCGATTGACTCCAAATTCATCCATACAAATCTTGCGGTTCGCCTGCTCAAGGCAAACACGCTTTTTCCGGTTGACATACTCGAGTTCACGATCAAGGATTCCCAAGAAGACATTCTCGCAAAAATTGAAAATGAGAATCCTGACATCATCGGCTTCAGCGTCTACATTTGGAATATCGAGATCGTGAGGCGACTGACAAACGCCCTCAAGAATCATCCCGAAAGGATCATAATCTGGGGAGGCCCTGAAGTCAGCCACAATCCTGAGACCTTTTTCTATGAGACCCCAGTTGATTTCATTGTCCGTGGCGAGAGCGAATTTGCTTTTGACCAATTACTTGATGCCTTAATCAACGACAAGAACATTGAGAATGTCCCTAATATAACCTATATGCTCAACGGCAAAATTATCCATAATGCCGAAATCCTGATTTCTTGTCTTGACCACATTAAAAATCCATATCATTTCCACGAGTTCGATGGCGATATTCCAAACAAGATCCAGTACGTCGAATCGTCGCGAGGCTGTCCTTATCATTGTACATATTGTCTGGCCTCTCTTGACAACCACGTCCGTGAATTCGATCTTGAGCGAGTCAAGTCAGATCTCATCTATCTTCAAAGAAAGGGCGGAAAAACCTTCAAGTTCCTCGATCGTACATTCAACCTGAAAAATTCTCGGGTACTGGATCTGCTTGACTTCATTATTCGCAATCATCGTCCAAATACCAGTTTTCAATTTGAAGTTTCTGGCGACTTGTTGACAGACGAATTGATTGATAAGATCCATGATACTGCCCCTGCCAATCTCATTCGCTTTGAGATTGGAATCCAATCAACCCACGCCGCAAGCAACACAGCGGTAAAACGCACGCAGAATCTTGAGAAACTGTTCCGAAACATCAAAAAGCTCCAGGAACGAAAGATCGTCGATTTGCATTTGGATTTGATAGCGGGTCTGCCCAAAGAAACGTTGTCATTATTTGAAAAGACATTCAACACCGCTTTTCTTTGCTTTGCCAAGGAACTGCAACTAGGATTTCTCAAGTTGCTGAGAGGAACTCCGCTAAGAAATGAAGCAGACTCAATGAGCTATATTTACAGCGCCAGACCGCCTTATGAGATTCTTGAGAACAAATGGCTTTCCAGGTTAGATATGGATACTATCCGCCTTGTGGAGAAAACCTTAAATATCTATTGGAATAGAGGCTTCATGGACAATGCGATCACGTTTATCACGACGAACATCGCTTCACCATTCAGGTTTTTTCACGAACTTGGCCGTTTCTATATCGATCATGGATATTCCTTCATACGGTACCAACTTCCTGATGTGTTTGCCAGATTGAACTTTTTCCTGGAACAACAATATCCGGAAATCCACGTTCGTGTTTTATCATTGCTCAAACGGGATTACCTTGAATATCATCATCTCAAACCTAAATTATGGTGGGATCACAAAAACATCCACAAAAACGAGCTCCTGCGTGAATTTTATGAAACCAACCAAGAAATACCACTTGATCTTCTCTACAAGCATGCTGTAGTAACCCAATGTGAAGACAAATACATGATAGTCGTCTACTTGCCGAATCAAAGATTAACATTGTACAAGCCATTGTAAAAATAGCACTTTCAAGGTTCGATCTTGAAAGCGCTATTTTAATCATATATTAATTGAGTCTTGGTAGATAATTATAAAGGTCGCTTGGTTTGCTATCGACTCCCAAAGCAGAGAAAATATCAATATAGCCAACATCCATGCTTTTAGCGTATACCGCTTGCCCGCCGATTCCCTTACGGATCAACTCGACCGCATATGATCCCATCTTGCTGGCAAGAATCCTGTCGAACGCACTTGGGGTTCCGCCACGCTGAATGTATCCAAGGACACTTGCCCTTGCCTCATATTCGGAATTTTCCTGAATGTCCTTTGCCAACAATGTAACATCGGTGATGTTTTCCGCAACGACGATCACAAGATGTCTTTTGCCAACCTTTCTTGCCTGTTGCACTTGCTTGAGTACTGTTTCTCTGTCATATCCAGTATCCTTGGTGATGACTATTTCAGCTCCGCAGGCAATACCGGAATAAATCGCAAGGTCACCGCAGTTTCTTCCCATTACTTCAACCACGGTGCAACGTTGGTGCGAGAAAGATGTATCACGCAATTTGTCGATAGCGTCGATGGCCGTGTCAAGCGCCGTAAAGAAACCGATCGTATATTCGGTTGAGGCGATATCGTTGTCGATGGTGCCCGGCAAAGCTATGCAGGGCATTCCAAGTCTGGTCAAATCCATCGCTCCGCGATACGTGCCGTCACCGCCGATCGTGACCAAGGCATCGATGCCTAAGTTCCGCAGATTATCGATTCCGACTTGCATCACTTCCGTTTTGACGAAATCCTTGAGCCGGGAAGAGCCAAGGATTGTCCCACCTCGATTGATGATCTGGCCAACATCGTTGCGCTCCAGTTTCCGAATTTTGTTTTCGACCAAGCCTTTATACCCATCGAAAACTCCGTATGCTTCCATCCCGTAAGATATGGCAGTCCTAACAACCGCTCTTATTGCCGCATTCATTCCCGGGGCATCCCCACCTGATGTCAAAACACCGATTTTCATGGTTATTCCTCCTTGATTTCTTTAAGATTGTCAATCACAATTTGTGTTTTGGTGTTCCGTATTTCTACATGTCCAACTATATGCAAAATCATGTCACTAGATAGGTTTTTGCCAAATTGTCGATAGGTCGCGGGAAAAAGTACCGCATCAACTCGTTGATACATGTCTTCAAGTTCAAGGAAAGCCATTTCTTCCCCGTTTTTCGTTTTGATCACTTTGACTCTTTTTAACAATGCCACAAAATTAGTTTCCGATCTTTCCTTAAGTTCAACTGAAGACAACAATTTCAGTCCATTTTCGTGGTTTCTCTCTGCAAATTTCGCTAAAGGATGGTAACTGAGATTGAACCCGATCAATTCCTTTTCCTGAGCCAACAAATATTCTTCGGGGTATTCAGGATACTTGATGTAAACGAATCCGATATCTTCGGGTTTTTGTGCCATATTGAGCGAGATGATTATTTGTCGAAGATTCTCGATTAGGGTTTGCTTCGTTTCGCCAAAATCATCGAACACACCAACCATGATCAAAGACTCGATTACGCGCACGTTCAAATCCTTTGCGCGATAGACGAAATCGATGAAACTATTGATTTCGCCTTGAGCTTGGATTTGATCGATTCTTTCCGCAACTACGCTTCCGATATTTCGAATTCCCAGATATGGATATCGTAAGCCAGTTTCTTCCAATCTATAACTCTTGCCTGAACGATTGATTCTCGGCGGCAAAATTCTGATTCCCAAATCTCGGCACTCGCCAATATAAAGTTGCGTAGCGGTTTGTGATCCGACTGCAGAGTCCATGAGCACGGCCATGAAATATCCGGGATAGTTGGCTTTTAAATATGCCATCCAGTATGCGACAACACTATAAGCAACCGAATGTGATTTATTGAAACCGTAGTTCGCGAATTTCACGATGTAATCATATATTTGATTGCTTAAAACTTCGGAGTGACCTCTTTCCTTGCACTTGGAAACGAACTTGTATCGTTCTTCAATTAGGATCGCTTCCTTTTTCTTGCTGACGGCACGGCGCAAAACATCTGCCTCTCCCAAGCTGTACCCGGCAAATTCATTAGCAATCTGCATGATTTGCTCCTGATATACGATGATACCTTGGGTTCCTGACAAAATTCTTTCAAGGTCGGGGTGCGGATAAGTCACAGGTTCTTGATGATTGCGACGGCGGATGTAGCTGGGAATATTTTCCATCGGACCCGGTCTGAACAAAGCGATGCAAGTTGATATATCTGCGAACTCGCGAATTTGCATCTGTCTCAGCAGGCTCATCATACCTTTTGATTCTAGTTGAAAGATTCCAAGCGTCTTTACGTCACAAAGCAACTGGTAAGTTTTCTTGTCATCAAACGGAATTTTGTAAATATCAACCGTTGTGTCGGTTTTTTCCGCGATGAGATCGATGACCTTATCGATCGTCGTCAAATTGCGAATACCCAGAAAATCGATCTTCAACAATCCTAACGATTCAAGATCCAAAGCCTCGTACTGCGTTTGGAACATGTCCATGAGTCCTGGTTGGATTGGAACCATGTCCGACATGACTTGTTCCGTGATAATGATTCCGGCGGCGTGAGTGGATATATGCCTTGGAAGATCGACGATCTTCTTGGCAACATCAAATAACCGCTTCACTTCGGGTATTTCGATGAGATGAGCGTATTTATCCGGTTGGTCCTTCTCGAATTCGGCTATCGAATTATCCGTTTCGCCGACATATTTTGTGATTTCATCGACAATCAAGTCTTTTGTGTTGAGGACTCTAGCCACGTCGCGAAGCGCGCTCTTGCCTTGGAATGTGCCGAAGGCAACAATGTTTGCGACATGATCCTTTCCATACTTATCCACAACATATCGGATTACTTCATCCCTGCGGTCGTCGGGAAAATCCATGTCTATGTCCGGCATCGTAATCCTTTCGGGATTGAGAAATCGCTCGAAGAATAGTGCATGTTCAAGAGGATCGACATCGACTATTCCCAGAACATATGCCACAAGTGATCCGGCCGCGGAACCTCTTCCGGGCCCTACAAGAATCCCGCTTTTCTTGGCGTAAAGCACGAAGTCCCAAACGATCAGGAAGTAGTCTTCGTAGCCCATAGATTCAATTATTCTCAATTCATGGATGAGTCTCATCCGATATTCTTCGCGATTGTGCACCGATGGCTTCGCCGCAAGACGCCTATCCAATCCTTTGGTTGCCAAAGCCCGCAAGTAATCTTTTGCCCGGTAATCGTTGGGCACAGGATATCTGGGAAGAAATAGCTTATCGAATGAAAAGTCGAAATTGACGCTTTCGATAAGCTTAAGCGTGTTCTCATTTGCTATAGGGTATTCTTGATATATTCTGTCAAGTTCTTCGGACGTTTTTAGGTGGTAGCTTGTTTCACCACGATCCAAGATGCCTTTGTCGATTTCTTTTCCCTCTCCTAACAAAGCCTTGAGTACGGAAGAGACGTCGATGTCCGAGTCTTCATAATAAAGGACTTGGTTCACAATGATACACCGGTGCAAGCTTTCAAGTTCCGGAGCGATCTTAGTTTCCACGAAGAAATCATTAAGATCCAATCCGAGATAAAAATCGGCGAATTGGTTGTCAAGCATCATAATGATCTGGTTAGCCAAAGCAAGATCTCCCGAAGCAATCGAACGATATATGTCACCTTCGGTTGTCAGCGCAACTACTGCCAGCCCTTCGCTAAACTCAACCAAAATAGCTAGGTCGATCCATTCCTTGGTTTGCGACGCAAGAGAACTGATCTTGACCAAGTTAGCGTAACCAATCTCGTTTTTCGCATAGAAAAGCAAGGGTATGTGACGATACCCTTCGGTTTTTGCGTTGATGTTGAGTCCGATGATTGGTTTTATTCCATTTTGCTTGCAGGCGAGATAAAACTTGACGGCGGCGTACATTTTGCCGGAGTCTGCCAGTCCCAACGCTGAAAATCCCTTTTCAGCCGCCAGTTTTGCAATTTTATCCGGATCAATTATACTGCCGTTAAATGAATATCCGCTCTGGATGAACAAATCATAGTTGATCAATATAATCACCAATTTGATTATACCATAGATGAACTGAAGAAAAGTCAGACTATTTCTTTTTGAACAACAATATCAAACCAATAATGGCGATTCCCCCAAGCATATAAGAAACATATTCTGGAACCTTGAATGGCTCATTTACCTCTGTAGCGATGACGATGAAATTGCATGTTTTATAAGCTTCACCGTCAAGATACAACACTAGTCTGTATTCCCCAGGGGAATCGATGAGAACATGTTTTCCAATCCTTTCTGAATTCAGCGTTGCTTCACAATTGAGCCACAGTTCCGCTATATTATCGTATGTCATTCCATCTTCGACGCCTGAAAATGCAGGCAAAATAAAAAATTCAAGTTGGCGAACATATTCTCCTTCTCCAAGCAAGGACAACACGTAGCTTCCAGCATCGACAATGAGTTCGCTAAAATATGGATTCCCGTTCAATAACATCGCTTTGGCATTGCTTTTGATTCGGATCGATTGATCCGTCTCCATGCCGTCGTAGACATTGACAACACTTGCTTCAATAACGAAAAAAAGCGATTGGGAATAACCGCCTGCCCCCATAATCATCAATGTGTAATTGCCGGGAACACTTATCATTGAGGAAGCACAGTATGGCATGCCATTCAGATACATAAGCCCCGATGATTTGATTGATACCGGGTGATCATAGTGTTTACTGGATTGCACTCCCACGATTAGCGGATGGATAGTCACGTCAAATTCATATGAATGATCGTTGCACATGATCTCAATTTCATAGTCGCCTGGATAATCAATACTGATCTCGTTGACTTCAAATCCGTCTATCCAAGCTTTTCCGCGAAACTGGTAAGAAAATGACTCATAGAATTCTTTATCAGGTGGAACAAAATCACCTGCTTCCAAATCCGAATCAAGTACATAAGACTCGGAGTATTCCGTCTCAAGGATAACCTGCCAGCCAAGATTGTGAAACTGAATGAACCGAAATGGATACATCTTCGACCGGATTATATTGCCAAACTCATCATACACAATTAACATGGTTTCAGAGAAACTCGGTTCTAGTGATAAACGACTTAATGTCCATATTTCACAAACAACCAGAATGTTGTTATTGTCTATAATTCCAAGATAAACGAAAGTCTCAAGATTGTTTTCATCAAATGTGATCAAATCTAACAACTCTTCGGTCTCGCGATCACGAATTGTATAATATCCATCAGCGCTTCTAAGCGTCGAACCTTTGCGTTGGCCATATTCATAAACCAGACCATCATGCAGAAATCTGTCTGTTTCTTGATAATCAAACTCTTCCATAACAACTTCATGGGCGCCGACTATGTTGATTGGCAAAAACGCTATAAGCAACCATTTTAAAAATGAGAAAACCATATAAAAAACCCCCGCGTTCAATTCAATGATACGCAGGGGTCAATCATATTCTTTGAATATCAGTTGTGACAGAGCCTCAAGGTGTCTCTGGCAATCATGACTTCTTCGTTCGTCGGCACAACGTAGACGGCTATCTTGGAATCGTCGGTGGAAATAAGTCTTTCCACGCCGCGGCACGCGTTTCTTTCCGGATCGATCTTCGCTCCGAGGACCGAAACCCGATTGATGATGTTTTCTCTCGTGGTAGCGGCGTTCTCGCCGATACCGGCAGTAAACACAATTGCATCCGCTCCACCCATGTAAACATAATAACTAGCAATATAGTCCGCTATGCGTTTAGCTTGGATGTCGATCGCCAATTGGGCGCGATGGTTGCCTTGTTCCGATGCACTGACCAAATCTCGCGAATCAGAGGATATTCCGGAAACACCGATATATCCAGAATGTTTGTTAAGCGTGTTTGTGATTTCCTTTGCGGATTTGTTCTTCTTTTTCATCATGTATTCGATGATTGCAGGGTCAATGTTTCCAGAGCGAGTTCCCATAGGAATGCCCTCAAGCGGAGTGAAACCCATGGATGTGTCTACGGATCTTCCGCCCTTAACGGCGCAAATCGAAGCCCCGTTGCCAATGTGGGCAACAATGATGTTCACTTCTTCGAGTTTCTTGCCCATTAATTCTGCAGTCCGTTGCGAAACATATTTATGAGAAGTTCCGTGAAAACCGTAT
>JAFGQT010000101.1 GCA_016935515.1 Bacilli bacterium | reverse complement strand
TTTATCACCTTTTCCGCGAAGACCAAAGCAAATCGCGATCTGATTTGGGATATGATCGAAAGCAGTCTCAAAAGTGAAAGTGAGGAAATTCAAAGTGTGGGAGAAACTGTTCGATAGAATCGCAGAGGATTATGACCAAAGCGTACAAGAGACCGATCATCTCGGTCTGTTTCCCTATGCTGGATATGACGAGATCTTGACCGAGATCGCTAATCAGGTCGATAAGGCCAAGCATCTGACGGAAAAGCGGATTCTAGATCTCGGAATTGGGACCGGAGCCCTATATCAAAAACTTAATCCTAACGGTTGCGAGCTCGTCGGAATCGATGTTTCCGCCAAAATGCTTGATTTGGCAAGATTGAGAATCCCACAGGCGAATTTGATTCAGCGTGATTTTCGCAAAGGCTTGCCTGAAGCAATCCAGAAAGACAAGTTTGACTTCATCATTTCCACTTACGCCCTGCATCACTTGACGACACCAGAGTTCGTCGGAATGATCGGCAGACTTGTCGAGATGATGGCGCCTTTTGGCAAGATCTTGATTGGCGACATAATGTTCGCCAATAAGATTGACCACGATCAATGCAAGAAAAAAAACAGCGAATATTGGGATGAATCCGAGACTTATGAAATATTCGACGATCTCATCGATCTGCTTGACGGAAAACTGGCGCTGAGTTTCATGAAAATGTCTTTTTGCGCCGGCGTACTGATCATTGAGAATTTTCACGATACGGCTTTACAAATCGAGGATTCTCTGATAAAATACACAGGAAATACCGCGAAGTGGAAAAGTAGTCAGCCGCAGAAAAAAAGCGAGTAGACGGTCGGTGCGAGTCTGCCTGAGCCGCTGATGAAGGTCGCCATGGAGTAGCCAATGCGAAAACAAGTAGTGTTGGACGCGTGCCGGCGTTAATGGCTTCAAGAGCTGACCTTGATGGTCGGAACAAAGGTGGTACCGCGACTTAGATCGTCCTTTTTCGAGGGCGGTTTTTTCTTTAGGAGGATGACGATGGAAAATCAAAGTTACATACTTTATCTACGCAACATGGTCGGCAATGCCAAAGTTATGTTGAATGCTTGCAGCGTCGTCATTGTCAACGACAAGAACGAAGTCCTACTACAAAAACGAAGCGATAATTCGCTTTGGGGATTGCCAGGGGGATTGATGGAACTTGATGAGTCGATCGAGACTTGTGCAATTCGTGAAGTCAAAGAGGAGACGAACCTCGACATCGAGATAATCCGATTCATCGGCGTCTTCAACAATCCGATGATGCGTTGGCGAGAAACTGACGAAGCCCGGGTCATCGCCTTTGCTTTCGCCGCGAGAGTGATCGGCGGCGAACTGCGCATCAATGACACGGAATCGCTTGGATTTGGTTACTTCAGCCGCGACAATCTGCCGAAAATCCATTCGATCGACAACTTGGAAACGATCCATGCCTATTATGACAACGCAAAATGCCTGGTAGAAGGGAAGTGCTACAATGAATGATATGCCACAAAAATACGATCATCACGCAGTTGAAACTGGGAAATACGACTTCTGGATTGAACAGGGCTTTTTCAACTCCGGGGATTCGAGTAAAAAACCTTTCACAATCGTGATTCCGCCGCCCAATGTCACGGGCAAACTGCATCTCGGACACACGTGGGACAACACCCTGCAAGACATCATCATCCGCAGAAAACGCATGCAAGGCTTCGACGCCTTGTATTTGCCCGGCATGGACCATGCCGGAATAGCGACACAGGCGCGCGTCGACCAAAAGTTAAAGAGTCAAGGTATCAATCGCTATGAACTTGGCCGCGAGAAGTATCTTGAGATCGCTTGGCAGTGGAAAGAGGAATATGCAAGCTTCATTCGCGAGCAATGGAAAAAGATGGGCCTTTCACTCGATTATAAGCACGAACGCTTCACCTTGGACGAAGGACTTTCCAAAGCCGTCGAGAAGGTGTTCATTTCCTTATACGAGAAAGGCTATATTTATCGTGGCGAGCGGATCATCAACTGGGACGTCGAGGCTAAAACCGCTTTGTCGAACATCGAGATCGAACACAAAGACGTAAATGGCGCACTCTATTATTATACCTATCCTTTTGTCGACAACCCCGGAGGTTTAACTGTGGCGACGACTCGTCCCGAGACGATGTTCGGTGACACGGCGCTGATGGTTCATCCGGAAGATGAACGCTTCAATAAGTATATCGGGCAAGAAGTCTTCATTCCGACGACATCGACGAAGATCCGCGTCATTGCAGACAGTTATGTCGATCGGGAATTTGGTACCGGCGTCGTAAAAGTCACACCTGCGCATGACCCCAACGATTTTGTTGTTGGCAGACGTCACGATTTGGCGATGGTCTTATGTATGAATGAAGACGGCACGATGAACGAACTTGCCTATGATTATGCCGGAATGGACCGCTTTGCTTGTCGCAAACAACTCGTAGAAGATCTTAAAAAGCTGAAACTTCTCGTGAAGATCGAACCGATCGTCCACAGCGTTGGTCACAGCGAACGCACAGGAGTCATCGTCGAGCCAAGACTCTCGAAGCAGTGGTTCGTCAGAATGAAAGAACTAGCAGAAAACGCATTAAAGAACAACACCGTACAATTTGTGCCCGAACGTTTTCAAAAGATCTTCGAACACTGGATGTCGGAGATTGAAGACTGGTGCATATCCCGGCAACTTTGGTGGGGTCATCGAATCCCTGTCTGGTACAAAGGCGAAGAGATATATTGCGGGCACAGTGCTCCTGGGCCAGAATATGTTCAGGACGAAGATGTTCTCGATACATGGTTTTCTTCGGCCTTGTGGCCATTTTCAACGCTTGATTGGCCGAATGAGACCGATCTTTTCAAACGTTATTATCCAACCGACGTATTGGTTACCGGCTATGACATCATTTTCTTCTGGGTAGCCAGGATGATTTTCCAAGCCCTTGAGTTTACCGGAAAATCACCGTTCAAGGAATGCTTGATCCACGGCTTGATCCGCGACAGCGAAGGAAGAAAGATGTCAAAATCGCTAGGCAACGGCGTTGATCCGATCGAAGTAATCGAACAATACGGCGCTGACAGTCTGCGCTATTTCATCTCGACAAACTCTGCGCCGGGAATGGATCTCAGGTATGAAACCGAAAAAGTTGAATCGAGTTGGAACTATATAAACAAGATTTGGAACATCGCGCGTTATGTATTGATGAATACTGATGGCATGGACAAGGATGAGATCAAACTTGACCCGGATAAAATGAGTTTTGCGGACAAATGGATAATCCACAAGTTGAATCAAACCATTCGTTCAGCCAATGAGTTTTACGATCGATACGATTTTGGCGAAGCCGCCAAACTCATTTACAATTTTACCTGGAACGATTTTGCATCCTGGTATGTGGAAATGAGCAAGCTCTACATCGACCAAGTCACGACAAAGTCAGTCTTGTTGCATGTGCTTGAAGCAATTCTCAAGCTCAATCATCCTTTGATGCCGTTTGTGACCGAAGATATTTACTTGCGCTTGCCTCAAGCGGAAGCTTCGATTACGATCGCTTCATGGCCAGAACCTTCAGATTTATGGTTCCCGGAAACGGAAAACCGCGAATGGTTCTTCGAACTGATCCGCAAAATCCGACAGGTTCGTAATGAGTACAACGTTGCTTACCAAAAGCCTATCGATATTCGCATCAAATGTCCGCTGGATGAGGAGAAGTTCATTCGTGCCAACCGGATATATCTCGACAAGTTCGTCAACCCCGGCGATTTGAGGATATCTCGTTCGATTGAAAACACACAAACGAGCATTCCGATCATTTTCAGTTCGGTTGAAGCTTACATTCCGATTGGCAGCCTGGTGGACATTGAATCCGAGAAAAAGCGGTTGGAGAAAGAAATCAAGGATTTGGAGATCGAAATAGGCAGAAGCGAAAACATGCTCGGGAATCAGAATTTCCTGAACAAAGCTCCCCAAGCCAAGATCGACGCGGAAAAAGAAAAATATGAAGTATACAAAAAGCGGCTCCAAGAGACCTTGGCGCGGCTTGAGGAGCTAAGAAGATAACGATGTTCCAGACTTTGAAAGAAGCCCAGGACTGGATTGAGAACGCACACCGATTCGGTGAAAAGCTCGATCTTCACAGGATGCATCTGGCCTGTAGAAAACTGGGCAATCCACAAACCAAGTTCAAGTCGATCCATGTAGCCGGCACCAACGGCAAAGGATCGACTGCTAATTACATCAAAAATATCCTATTCGATGCCAAGTACAAGTGCGGCATTTATACTTCACCTTATGTTGTGAAGTTCAATGAACGGATTGGCATTGACCAATACTTCATCTCGGACGCAGATATTGTCACATACGCGAATCGTCTCCAGGATCTTTGGGACGAAATCTATGCCGAAAGTGGCGAGCAGACTACTTTCTTTGAGATACTTACATTGATGGCTTTTCTTTATTTTGCGGACAGTGAAGTCGATTATGCGGTAATCGAGGTAGGATTGGGAGGCACATTGGATGCGACGAATGTCATCATGCCAGAAGTCGCATGCATCACCAACATTTCTTATGACCATATGAAACAGTTGGGAAACACTCTGGAGAGCATCGCGCTCAACAAGCTTGGCATAGTCAAGCCTGGCATACCGTTGATCAGTACAATTGAGGACAAAAGTCTCTTTCCTTTGTTTTATGAAGTCACCGCCAAGCATGGTTCGCATCTCAAAATTGTCGATTTGACGCAAATCAGCGATGTCAAAATTGGCGAGACAACGACCTTTGCCTATCGGCAAGAATTATATGCCTTACAGTTGCCTGGCTTGCATCAAGTCAAGAATGCCTGCCTCGCTATCGAGGTGATCCGCAGTTTGAGGGTTTCCAACAGCCTTCGCATCACAGAGGAAAACATCAAGAACGGTCTCAAGATCACGACATGGCCTGGACGTTTTGAGATTTTCAACAGCCAAATAATACTTGATGGAGCCCACAACATCGGTGGGATCGAGTCCTTGAAACAGACGCTAGGAGCAATGTATTCGGGGAAAAAGATCAAATGCCTTTTCTGCATGATGAAGGATAAGGAACATGAGAAGATCATCGCTGAACTGGACAATATCGTTGATGAATTCCATTTCACCGAAATCGATTATCCGCGACGCGCCAACGCCATTGACCTGTACAACGAAAGTCATCATCCAAATAAGCACGTACACACCGATTTCAAAGCGATTTTCAAAGCTTTGGAACGCCTGTTGAAAGTAGATGAGGTGTTGCTTGTCACTGGATCGCTCTATTTCATATCCGAAGTTCGAAAATTGATGGTCAATGAAGAAAGACAGGAGTGAAAACTTCCTGTCTTTTTTTTTGCAGATATTTTGTTTATACAGCGTATTCTACTCGCGGGTGATGTCAATGTATTTGATCAAGGATATGCCGTATTCAGAAAGACCACGGGAGCGCTTGATGCGCTTTGGAGCAGCTTCATTGAGCACTTCCGAGCTCATCGCAATCGTCCTGGCATCAGGTAGTCGCGATCTTTCGGTCATCGAGATCGCAAAATCGATAGTCAATGATACCAACGCGATCATCGAACTTAAGGATAAGACGGTTTCCGAGTTGTCACAAACAAAAGGTGTGGGGAAAGTTAAAGCAATCAAGATCTTGGCGGCAATCGAACTCGGAAGAAGGGTCTATGAGGATATGACTGACATATCGGAGATTCGATCTCCAGGTGATGTTTATCGGTTGTTGAAGGATGAAGTTGCGGGGATCAAGCAGGAAGTGCTCTACGCCTTGTTTCTTGATCTGAAAATGCGACTGATTGCCAAAAGACAGATTTTCGTTGGGAGCCTGAATCAATCTTTGATCCATCCGCGGGAGGTTTTCAAGTATGCCGTTAAGAACTCTGCTTATCAAGTGATACTTGCACACAATCACCCTTCTGGAGATCCGGAGCCATCAGAACAAGATATCATTGTCACCAAGCGGTTCATCACTGCCGGGGAGATGTTGCAGATAGGCGTCATCGACCATGTTGTTTTAGGAAACGAGCGCTACGTGTCGATAATGGATCATCTCAAGACGCAAAGCAAGAAGTGATGCAAATCAAGCTTGTTCAGTTTCAAGCAGCGGTTTTTTAGTGGCATCGATCAGGAATGATCCAATCGGAGCCGTAATTAGGATGGCAAGAACTGCGACTGTCAACATGGTATTACCGTTAGAAATCCCCATAGCTAAAGGAATGGATCCGATCGAGGCCTGAACTGTGGCTTTAGGGATGTAGGCGAAAATAGTGAATAATTGTTCCTTGATGGTAAGGCTTTTGCCTTTGGTCGCCAAATAGACTCCCAACGATCGAAAGACAAGCAATCCAAAGATCAGAAGGATTGAATACAAGCCGACGGAGGGAATAGTTGTGATGTCAACAGCGACGCCAACCAGGACAAAGAGAAGCATTTCTGCAAAAACCCAGATTTTCTCGTATCTTTTGACGAGCCGCCCTGCCAAGAGCGGATATTTGGCAAGGATCGTGATCCCCAAGGCCATCGTTCCGAGAAGGCCTGAAAAAGGAAACACATCAAGTTGTTCGATCGTAAGAAAGAACAATGCAAAGCTAAATATCAGGAGCACTTTTGTCGTATCCCGGATATGATGTTTCTTAAAAAACCAAACAAATCCAAGACCAAGGATGACTCCTGTAATGACTCCGGCCAAAATCGAGATTGGCAGGTTAAGCAAGACATTGGCGTCAAATGTTCCTTCGGAAGCCATTGTTACAAGCGCTGTGAATAGAAATATCACATAGATGTCGTCTACTGAGGCTCCTGCCATGATCATTTGCGGAATCGATTTCTTCGTACCGATTTTATCATCAATCATTTGTAACATTTTCGGGACTAAGACTGCTGGAGAAACAGCCGCAAGGATCGTCCCAAGAATTGCAGATTCAAGCAAAGTTAGTCCGAGGAGTATCGGTCCCAAGATCAGTGCGCCGACAATTTCCAGACTTGCTGGAACGATTGAAAGCAAGATAGCGTGCTTCCCGACCGCTTTGAGATCTCGAAGATCCAAAGACAACCCAGCACGTAGCAAGATGATGACCAAAGCTATCTTGCGAAGATCGATTGAAATAGCCAATACTTCGTCCGCAATCAGGTCAAGTACAAAAGGACCGAGGACAATGCCTGCCAGCAACATGCCAACGATCCGTGGCAAATGCAGACGTCCGGCAATCGCAGAAAATGAGTAACCAACCAGGATAATTAGTGATAATGTAAGTAACATGATTCCCTCCAAATAGGTGATTGCATAAAAAAAAGCTGATCAAACTACGAAAAAATCGTAGAAGTCATCAGCTTATCGCGGTTCTCGTCTGGACGATGGGAGTACTTCATTCCCGAGAACAATTATAACTGAAAAATGCAAATAGTCAAACATTATTATCGGACATTCAGCACAAAAAAAAACCCAGCCGTTACCCGGCTGGGTTCGTGTTATCTAGTTGCCTCCGCCTTGCGTTGAGGTTGAATCTGAAGTGTCGCTTCCACCAGTGCTGGTAGAATCGGTGTTAGTTGTCGCATCTGTGTTTTGCGAAGTGTCAGGCTCAGTACTGCCAGTATTTTCCGTAGTTGTCGGAGTCTCAGTAGTTGAAGTCTGTTGCTGATACTGTTGAATGGCTTCTTTTCTGTCTCTCGCGATTTGACGCATCTGGTTCCGGAAAGCTTCAACAGCATTTTGGTTCTGTTGGATTCTCTCCTGGTTGCGTGTTTGGATCTGGGCTCTCAAAGCTTCACCTTCAGCTTGGAATGATTCGCGTAATTGAGTGACCAAATCATGGAGTTCAGTCCTTAATGCTTCAAGTTCTGCGATGAGATCTGTTGCATCTCCACCGTCAGCTTCGATAGTTGCGATTTGTTCCTCAAGTGCTTCGATCTGTGGCAAATACTCATCAAAGAGCAATTGTCTTTCAGCGAAGAATTCATCCTTGAGTTCACGAGCAAGCATTTTGAGTTCTGAATTCTTGTTCTTCAAAATCTCAAGCAAATCTTTTTGTTCCATGAGCAGAGCGTCTTCAAAGAGAATTGTGTCGTCGGCTTCGATTACTCGATAGACCAGACGCAAGAACCCAACCGTGACTCCGAGTGCTTCAGCTTCAGCAATCAGCTCCGCGTTTGCTTTGGCGACTGCCTTGCCGTACATGCCTCTTTCTTGGAAAGCCAAGTTGAATTTCTCCTGAAGTTTCGTCATCGTTGCTTCGGATGTTGAGTCGATTTCGACCGTGGTGCCTTCGGTATCCGGATCAATATATCCGAGATCGATGGCTTCATCGATAATCTCTTCGACTGCATCACCCATTGTTTTGTTCTCCAAGCTCAAATTGACAAGCAGTACTTCACCATCCTGATTCAGTGCGGCAACCGATTGAACGCGATCGTTCTCGATTACCATGTCGATTCCGGGGTTGATCTCGATTGTGGCGTATTCAAGGCTGCTTGTTTGATCGCAACCGATCAGGAACAGCGAGAAGAATAATGCAAATACTGTAGTAGTGGCGATTAGAATTTTTTTCATTTTTAACTCCTCCTTTGGTTTTTTCACCAAATATACGGAGCAAGTGGGCGTTTTATTGGGATTAATGACTAAAAAAATCAACTTTCAAGAAATTTGCGGATATCTTCGTACACTTCATGCTTGTTAACTTCATTCAGGATCTCGTGACGATCGTTCGGGTATTGTCTAAACAAGGTGTTTGTAAAGCCAATTTTCGCAAGTGTTTTCTTGAGATCATCGATACGTTTTCCGAAATCGGACAGAGGGTCATCTTGCCCGGAAGCGATGAAAATCGGAAGCTCACGTTTGATCTTTGACAGGTTTTTAGTTTTATTGACATAGTTGACCCAGCGGAACAAGTCAGAGTTAGCCTTCACAGTGAACGGCTGACCGCAAATTGGAGAATTATGGTAGTAATCCTGGATTTCGCGGTCATGGGTCAACCACTCTTCGTTTAGCTCTTTGATCAGTCCCAACTTACGCATTTTCTTTGGATTGGAGTCGACTGCCAGATCTTGGATGAACCGAGAGACGTATTTGGGTCCTTTTATGCATGCTATCAAGTCAGATAAAATGATTCCAAATCTTGACATAAAGGCCGGAACGGAAGTAGATCCCGACCAAACAGCCTTCTCATAAACCTCAGGACGGTCAATAAGGACTTTTCTGGCCAAGAACTCACCCATGCTGTGGCCAAGGACGAAATGTTTCAAATTGGGATATTTTTCGATGATGTAATCGGTGACCAATGTTACCGATTCGAATGCAATCTTATGACCGTCTTTGTCCGCGAAATGTACATATTCTGTTGTTTTAGTACTTAATCCGTGGCCAAGGATATCGCTTCCGATTACGATGAAACCATGCGCGTTCAGATATTCAGCGAACAACCCATAACGTGCAAAATGCTCGCTTGCTCCATGGATGATGTGCAACACTGCTTTTGGCTCTGTTTTAGGTTCATAAACGAATATTTGGATCTCATTGCCTTGGGAATCTTTTTTCGTTAGTTTTTTCATTCATATGACTCCTTATATAGTGGCATTATAAGCCAATTATATCATTTCAAGTTCAATTTTGGAAACGGTTTTGATATAATGATAGTAAGAAAATATTTGCAGACACATTGCTACACGAATTCACTTTTTTTGCGTAATGATCAGATAAATATCAACCAGTCTATATTACCAGGAGGAAAAATGGAAAAATATATTCTTGCGATCGATCAAGGAACAACTTCATCACGAGCGATCATCTTCAACAAGGATGGTTGTGCTGTGTGTCAAAGTCAATATGAGTTCAAGCAGTATTTTCCCGAACCGGGCTATGTGCTACATGATCCCAAGGAGATTTGGGAATCAGTCTCGATGTGTATAGGCGAGTGTCTTGTCAAGGCGAAATTGACTCCTGGTCAAATTGCCGCAATCGGCATTACAAACCAAAGAGAAACAACAATCGTGTGGAATCGCAAAACCGGTGAGCCCGTATACAAAGCAATCGTCTGGCAAAGCAAGCAGACGAACGCAATTTGTGAATCGCTGCGTCAACAAGGATATCAAGATGTGGTAAAGTCCAAAACCGGTCTTTTGATCGATTCATATTTTTCTGCGACAAAAATCAAGTGGATCCTCGACAATGTCAAAGGTGCCCGTGCGATGGCCGAAAAAGGTGAATTGGCATTTGGAACTGTGGACACCTGGCTGGTCTGGAACCTCACCAACGGCAAAGTTCATGTCACAGACTATACGAACGCCTCAAGGACTTTACTGTACAACATTCACCAGTTGAAGTGGGATCAGGAACTGCTAAAGATCTTTGGTGTACCTGAATCAATGCTGCCACAAGTGAAGCCAACATCAGGTGTTATCGCCAAAACGGCAAAAAATGTTTTTTACGGCCATGAAATACCTATTGGCGCAATCGTCGGTGATCAACAATCCGCGCTTTTCGGTCAGACTTGCTTTAATGAAGGCGATATTAAGAACACATATGGAACTGGATGTTTCCTTCTCATGAACACCGGAAAAAAACCCATCAGTTCCGAAAAAGGTTTACTGACGACTATTGCTTGGGGGATACGCGATGAGATTACCTATGCGCTTGAAGGATCAATTTTTGTCGCTGGATCAGCAGTTCAGTGGCTTCGTGATGGCATCGAGATCATTGAAACTTCTTCGGAAACATCTATAATTGCCGAGAGTGCTCTATCTAACAAGGGAGTATATTTTGTACCGGCATTTGTTGGACTAGGCACTCCATATTGGGATCAGGACGCTAAAGGTGCGCTTTTCGGGATTACACGAGGAACGAGTCGTCAAGAAATAGTCAGGGCGACACTAGAAGCCATTGCTTATCAAACCAAAGATGTCATCAACGTGATGGAACAGGACTCCAGGCTCAAGGTTCGCAGACTGAGGGTTGACGGAGGAGCATCGGCCAATGATTTTTTGATGCAGTTCCAAAGTGATATCCTTGGGGCGTATATCGACAAGCCTTCGACAAGCGAGACCACTGCATTAGGCGCTGCCTATCTAGCAGGGCTGGCAGTCGATTACTGGACTTATGATGTAATCAAGCAAAAATGGGGCGTCGATAAAATCTATAAACCCAGAATCGGAGATCAGGATCGGAAGCAACTCTATGAAGGTTGGCAAAAAGCTGTTAAAGCTTGCATGAATTTCAAATAATTAACTAATGCATTTTTTTGCTGCATGTAATATAATAATAGATAGGATACGGGGTGATAAACTTGCAGGATAAATTGAATCAGTTCAATCAACTCAAGAAAAAATCAGAAAGATTGGTTTTGATTGGCGGTGCCATCATCGCAATTGGCGTCATCATAATTTTGATTCTTGCACAGCAATATAACGAGAATGCTGCATTAATCGGATTTTTTGTCCTCGTTCCCGGAGTCATAGTGGCAATGGTCGGCGGGGTCGAATTCTCAAAACTCAAGAAACGCTTCAAAGTTGAAGTGCTGTCAACTTTCTTTCAAGAAGCGATTCCTGGGACAAATTACTCTCCAAACGCTGGATTGTCGCAACCGGAAGTATACTCGACAGAATTCTTGAAACGAGCCGACAGGTTTTATTCTGAAGACTTGCTTACAGGGCAATTGGACGACGTCGAATTTCGTTCTAGCGATGTCAAACTAGAGGAAAGACATGTTCAACATACACGTAACGGTACTCGCGTTTATTACGTCGCCTACTTCGTCGGCAGGGTTTTCAAGTTTACTTTTAACAAGCCTTTTGACGGATATCTGCAGGTACTGGAGTCTGGTTCGCCGCTTTCAAACCGAGGTTTCAAGAAAGTTGAACTCGAATCTATCGACTTCAACAAGAAATTCCGGACATTTTCCACCAATGAGTTGTCGGCATTCTATGTGTTGACACCTGACATCATGGAAGCGATATTTGAGCTTGAACGTCGCAATCCTGGACGAATCAGCCTCTCATTCACGGGCCAGGAGCTTTACATCGGTATAAACAACAATCGAGATACATTTGAAATCAAGATGTTCACAACGATCGATCAAAACATGATGGAAGAATTCAAACGCGATTTGCTTGTCATAAAAGATTTCGTGCACACACTCAAACTCAATACCAAGATCTTCAAACAAATTTAGATAGAATTAATTAGGAGGTATCAAATGATTACACTGGAAATCGGTGGGGGTTTAATCGCTTTATTCATCGTACTGGGCATCTTATTGATCGTCGCTCTTTGGTACATCGGAACGATGAACACTTTGCGTCAACTCGAACTAAAGGTTCACGAAGCTGAATCGGGAATCGATGTTGCATTGACAAAGCGCTTCGACATGTTGTCGAAGATGCTCGAAACAACGAAAGGTTATGCAAAACATGAAGCTGAAACACTAGAGAAAGTCGTGAAATGGCGTTCAGGTATTCCTGAGAACGCAACGCTGAAGGACAAGGAAGAATTCTTGAATCAAATGAATCAGGTCACCTCCGGGATCGACGTTGTCGTGGAGCAGTATCCAGACCTGAAAGCAAACACTGTTTTTCTTGAGCTCCAGTCAGCAGTGGCCAATACAGAAGAACATCTCCAGGCCGCTAGAAGGCTCTACAACGCCAATGTGACTCGCATCAACCACATTATCGTCACTTTCCCACAAAGCATCGTTGCTAATGCAATCCATATGGAAAAGAAGCCATACTTCGAAGCGGAAGAAAGAAAGCGCCAAGACGTAGAATTCAAATTCTAAAATCATTCTTAATTCAAGTCAATTTTAATCATTTCGAATAACAGCAGCCAAATCAGGCTGCTGTTTTTTTGTTTGTTGCGAAAATCTGGCTATATATTGTGAAAGTCATTGCTAGATGCTAGAGCTCTTGTATTTAGGCTATTTAGCCAGTGATTGTTATCATGGATGAAAAGAAAGGAATGATATAGATGCTTAACCAAGTTATAATCGTCGGTAGATTGACGAAAGATCCTGAGTTGAGAAAGCTGGAAAATGATCGCAGCGTTACGACGATATCCGTCGCTGTCCAGAGGCCATTCAAGAGTGGTGAGACCAACGAATACGAAACAGATTTCTTTAATTGCACATTGTGGAGTGGGATAGCTGAAGCTACAGTCGATTACTGCAAGAAAGGATCTGTAGTTGGATTGAAGGCTCGACTTCAGCAACGCGATCATTACCAAGACGGCAAAAAAATATTCTCCTATCCGGAGATTATCGTCGAGAAAATCTCTTTCATCAGTTCACAGAAAGACTAAGATGCAATTTGCATCTTTTTCTTTTTTTCGAGGCTTACTGATGGTATAATTTCATGTATAGGTGATGCTCATGAAACAATATCAGGAGTTTTTGAAAACGATTCTCGAACGTGGCGTCAAGAAGGAAGACCGAACCGGAGTCGGCACCATTTCAACCTTCGGTTATCAGATGCGGTTTGATCTTGAAAAAGGCTTCCCATTGTTGACTACCAAAAAAATACATCTCAAATCCGTGATACATGAATTGTTGTGGTTCATCAAGGGCGACACCAATATCCAGTATTTGGTTCAGCATGGCGTCAGGATCTGGAATGAATGGCCGTACAAAAGATTCATTGAGTCTGTGGATTATCAAGGCGAAAGCATCGATGATTTTGCCAAGCGAATTGCGACCAATTCTGAATTTGCTGACAAGTACGGTGATTTGGGCCCTGTATATGGGAGCCAATGGCGAAACTTCGAAGGTAAGAAAAGGGCAGTTGACCAGCTTCATGATGTGATCGAAATGATCAAGAGCGATCCCAATAGTCGGAGGCTGATCGTGAATTCTTGGAATCCGCCACTGCTTGACGATATGGCGTTGCCACCATGCCATGTGATGTACCAATTCTACGTCTCTCAAGGCAGACTTTCATGTCAGCTCTACCAAAGGAGTGCAGATGCGTTTCTCGGTGTCCCTTTCAATATTGCATCTTATGCGTTGCTTACGCTCATGGTGGCTCAAGTCACCGGACTCAGACCAGGAGAATTTGTCCATACCTTGGGAGATTGTCATATTTATCTTAACCATCTCGACCAAGTCAAACTTCAGTTGTCAAGAGAACCTCGCGCTTTGCCGAGGTTGATACTCAATCCTGATATTTTGGATATAGAAGAGTTTTCATTCGAAGACTTCAGTATTGTCGATTATGATCCACATCCAGCAATCAAAGGAAAGGTGGCGGTTTGAATGATCAGCATGATCTTTGCTATGGACCCGAAGAAACTGATTGGCAAGGGAAATGATCTCCCTTGGAATTATCCTGAGGATTTAGCCTATTTCAAAAAAATGACTGAAAATAAGACCGTTCTGATGGGATTGGAGACTTTTCGCTCGATTCTGCAACGCAATGGGCGACCTTTGCCAAACAGGCAGTCGATCATTGCCTCGTTGGAACCTTACTCGTATCCCGGAGTCTTGGTCATCAATGATCTCATTACCTATCTTAAAGCGCACCACAACGAGGAAATTTTCATCATCGGTGGCAAGACGATATATGAGTTGGCCTTGCCGTATGCCGACAGATTGTATATAACCCATATCAAGCGTACCCACGATGGAGACGTATATTTGACGAAACTCGATTTGAGTCATTTTCGACTCGTCAGCAAGGATGAACGCAAGGACTTGATCTTTGCGGTATACGAAAGGACATATTAGCAGATGTTCATATTTTATCTTCAATTGTTGCTGACGTTGGGTGGGACAGCATTGTTCGTCATCTATGGAACGTATCCTACAGGAATACTTGGAATATTGATCTCGGCTGGCATTATGTTGGGAATTTTTTTGGTCTTGACATTGCTTATTGCACTTGTGATTATTGTTTCGATACTTTTCGGAGCGTATACAAACAAGCAAAGCATGTTCAAACATCGCTTGTTCAATCAGTACGGAGTATACTTGTTCAATGTCTTGCTGCGTGTGAATCTCAAAGTCAGTGGATTGGAGAATCTTCCGAAGCACGGAAGATTCATCGCCGTCTGCAATCACATTGAGTACACCGATCCCATCTATGTCAAGCAGGTTTTCAAGGACTTCCCAATGGCTTTCGTATTCAAGGAAGAATTGATGAAATCTAGGATTCTGAAAGCTTTGACACTAGGGACAGGATGCATTCCCTTGGCAAGGGGGATGAACCGTCAGGGACTGCAGGCGATTCTCGATACGATCGAGGCTGTAAAAAATGAGCAACCAATGGCGGTCTTTCCCGAAGGCACGAGAAGTCACAAGAATGAGATGATTCCGTTCAAACCGGGATCATTCAAGATAGCACTCAAAGCTAACGCTGACATTGTACCGGTATGTTTATACGATATGAACGGTACTGTAAAAAAAAGTAGAATCGGAATACACAAATCCTACGTACATGTGCTTCCGATTGTGCCATACGAACAATTCAAGGATTTCGACACCCAGACCGTCAGTGACATGATCCAAGAACGGATAGAAGCCAGATTGGAACAATATCGCACAGAATTGGGATGATTATCCATTTGCTCAGAAAGGATCAACAATGCTTATTGAGATTTTCCTGACATTTTTGAAAATTGGTCTATTTACTTTTGGCGGTGGTTATTCTATGATACCGCTGATTCAGCGTGAAGCAATCGAGAAACGACATTGGATCGACAATGATGAATTTCTCGACATAATCGCGATCGCAGAGTCAACTCCGGGACCAATCGCAATCAACTCCGCAACTTATATCGGTTATCGGCTCAGAGGGTTTTGGGGATCGCTTATGGCCACACTTGGCGTGGTCATTCCATCTTTTGTGGTTATTTTGTTAGTATCGATGTTCTTTCTACAATTCAAAAGCAATGTGTATATTGCCTATGCTTTTCAAGGAATCCGGATCGGCGTTGCAATATTGATTTTCAACGCCGCATTGAAGATCTACAAGAAGGTGAACAAGAATTGGTTCACCTATGTAATGATCCTCATTGGCTTAGTTCTCGTGTTGTTTGACATAGTTCCTACCTTGCTTGTGATCCTTATAGGCGGTCTGGTCGGAATTCTCCATACGATCATTTTGCATCGAAATGGAGGTGAAGACAATGGCGGAACTGTTTGATTTGTTCATCACTTTCTTTAAGATTGGCCTATTCACCTTTGGTGGTGGATACGCCATGATCCCCTTGATCCAGGAAGAAGTAATCAAAAACCAATGGCTTGATTCAGTTGAGACATTGGTTGACTTCATCGCCATATCTGAATCCACACCTGGACCTTTCGCGGTAAATATAGCCACATTCATCGGCTATCATGAAGCGGGTGTTATCGGTGCTTTGTTTGCCACACTTGGGGTAGTCCTTCCTTCGTTCATCATAATTTTGCTCATCGCTCGTTTCTTTCATCATTTTCAGACAAACAGATACGTGAAAGGATTCTTGAAGGGAGTCAAGCCAGTAATCGTAGGAATCTTGGCCACGGTTGCCCTAGCTTTCGTGCTTCGCAGCACGATCCATACTGATATAATGCATCTTCCGGATTGGATAGTGGATGTTAGGGCACTGATCATCTTTGCTGGATTGTTCATAATCTATCGGGTTTTTAACCGACTCAACCCGATTTACCTGATTCTCATTTCGGCAGTATTCGGGCTGGTCGCATATGGTCTTTTCTAATCAACTCGACATCCGCATGGTCGCCATGGATCTCGATGGGACGCTGCTTGATTCCCGGACCAAACTTACAAATAGAACGATCAAGGCAATCGAGTCTTTGAAACGAAAGGGTATTTATATAGTCATTGCTTCCGGAAGGACCGATAAGGAAATCTTGGTGCTGTTGAAAGATTTGAAGCTTGAAGATTACGATAAAGCCTACATTATCGCCTACAACGGCGTTTTGACCATAAAGGCCGGATCAATTCACCCGCTAAACAGACAGATGATGAACAAGGAAGACATTTTATCTATCCAGGCATTGGTGAAACCGAGAAAACTTGCTTTGCATGTTTTTTCCGAGGATGTAGTGTATTTATCTCAAGGCATTCCTGAGTCTAGCTTGCTGACTTTCGAAAGACAGATGCAACACGAGAGCGTTCACATGGATTGCTTTAATATAGACAAGCCGATTTACAAGGTTTTGATTCATGATGAGAGTCGAGTGCTTGATGACCTCAGGAATTCGATACCTGAACACTACCATAACAAATACAACATTTTCAAAAGTGCCCCGCTCTTGCTTGAGTTCGTCCATAAACTGGGTTCAAAAGGGATTGCACTAAAAGCCCTGAGAGTGAGTTTGAGCATCGAGAAAGATCATGTCTTGGCTTTTGGAGACGAAGAGAATGATATTTCTTTGCTTGAAGAAGCGGGCATAGCGATTGCGATGGGAAACGGGATCGAAAAAATAAAACAAAAAGCGAATTTGATTGCACCTTCAAACGATTTGAATGGAGTGCAAGTCATGATCGATCAGTTGATAAAATAGGAGGATAATATGCAGTTTGAGCTCGAGATCATCAAATGGCTTCAAAGTTTTAGTAATCAATTCTGGGATTTCTTCTTCCAGATGTGGACGATTTTTGGCGAGGAACTAGTCATCATCGCAATTCTGGGCTTTACATACTGGTGTTTTGACAAGAAGGTTGGCGAAGCTCTGGGTATTACAGTCTTCGTGTCGCTAGTACTCAATAGTCTGATCAAAATAACGTTCAGACGTTTAAGACCTTATGTTGTCGACCAACAGATAACAAACATCAGGCCACAGACTTCTGGGGGCTACAGTTTCCCCAGCGGACACACACAAGGTGCGGCAACAGTATTTGGCGGATTGGCTGTGTGGCTGAAAAAGAAATGGCTGACGATTTCCGTAATTGTAATCGTTGTCATGGTTGCGATCAGCCGGATGTACCTCGGGGTGCACTTCCTCACCGATGTTGTCGTTGGTGGGTTGCTAGGCGTAGGATTGTCGTGGGGATTTTACAAGTTGTTAAGTAAAACAGACAATCGCAATAAGCTCTACATCTGGCTCTTGATAGGATCGGGAACACTGTTTGTTGGAGCGTATCTCTATTATTTGCTCAGTGTTGAAACAACTGTTGATGATTCTGATGCCTTCTTGCTTTATAATTCACTTGAAGGTGCCGCTAAGATGGTTGGCGCAATCACCGGTTTTGTTTTAGGAGTCATGTTTGAACATAAGAAAGTTGTCTTTGACAACCATCGAAATTTGGTTAAAAATCTTATCAGGCTCATTGTGGGTATTGTTGTGGTCATGGCTTTCAGGATTGTCGCTAAAGCAGTATTTGGGTTCATTGTCGATCCAGAGGCTTTAGCTGACGGACAAATGTTCAAATCAACATTGGCGATTATATTTGATTTTCTCAGATATGGCGGAATGGTGTTCGTTGGCATTGGTTTATATCCCCTTGTCTTCAAACGCTTCAATATCTGATGATTGGAGGCTAATATGAATATTAGAAATCAAACACTGTACAACAAGGATCTCATAGTCCGTTACAATCGATACTACCTGAACAATTTCTTGAAAAAGAATTTTACGATCGTAGCTGTAATCACGCTCGGTTTTTCCATCTATATGTTCATCATCCAACAGTGGAAATATGGGCTGTTCTTGGTTGGCATTCTAGTTCTATATTTTATACTTACATACGTTATGCAAGAACTTACGACAAGGAGGATTTTGAAGAAAAGCCCATTGGTTCAAAATCCGGTAATGCAAACATATGTTTTTACAGATGAGACAATTGAAATCATGAATGTCAAAGCCAAATCACTTAACTACTCAGAAATCATAAAGATACGTGAGACAAAAGAATTCATGATCATTTCCGATCAAGCAAAAATCACCTATATCGTCGATAAAAAGGGCTTTGAATCACAGGAAGAAGAAGACGCAGTCAGAAACTTTTTGAAACTGAAATTGTCGCAAAACTATCGCTGAACGAAAAGAAACCGCATTTTTGCGGTTTTTTTTATAGTCAGCATTGCATTAATTCATGACATCGATTATAATTAAACCACATAGTTTAGACTAACCAGTATACAAAAAGGGAGACAATCATGAAAAATCGCATTTTGGATCGAACCTACATGCTGAAAAAAATCCCTGATTTTCATCTGGCTTCGCTGAAAGAGTTTGGTGCAAAGCGGTTTTCTGAAGCTTCATTGAATCAAATCATCAAAGATGCCCGCACGAATAAGGGAAGTTTCTACTATAGATTTCCTGACAAAAGAGAGCTCTATTTTGCGCTGCTTGACGATCTTTTCGTTACGCTCCAAATCAACATTGAAGCAAAGAACCAATCTACAGGTTCCGATAATGATATTGAAAGCAAGTTCGGATGTTTTCTTGATGCGTTGTATGAATGTTATGTCGAGAATCAAGATTATTTGTCTCTTGCTTACAATCTCTATCACGAGACTGATGAACTAAAGCGTGATGTATTGGACAACTGCATCCCTTCACCTTATGACCAATTGCTCGCTGCAACCATAAATCTACTGTACTCGGATTCTGTTTCACCTGATATAAACGAGGTCTCGATAAAAGAAGTTGCTTATAGACTTTATTGCATCCCGGATTTTCTTGGTTTGCACTTCACGATCACAGAATTTGAGGTGTACAAGACCCGAACGCTGAACTGGCTTCGTAGTACGTCAAATAGTATGAAGGCTTCGATTCTCCCTGATTCCAACGATGTTATCGCATCTGATAGCGTTAATACCCAAAAGTTTGATCTAAGAGAGCTTTCACTGTATAAGGGCGATATGATCGGCATTATTGGAAATCATGAATCCGGGAAAACAAGTTTGATAAAATGTCTTAATGAGAAGACATGCACACAATTGTTTGAGGGAGAATACTCTGTTGCGCTCATCAGTCCGGTAGACTTCTATGCGCGAAACGGTAAATTGAGGAGCTTCAACAAGATCCTCTTCGCGGAAAATCCGCTTTTGACTAACAAAGCGGTTTTGAACTCGTTTACACGTTTGATGGAC
>JAFGQT010000012.1 GCA_016935515.1 Bacilli bacterium | reverse complement strand
GCTGAGAAAGAGCACGATTTTGATCGTCGCGAAGAAGAACTTATCTGCATTTACGCCAAGAAACACTATGGCTCCGACTATGTATTTGTAATCGACTACCCCTTCGAAGCCAGGCCTTTCTATCACATGCTTGATGAAAAGACCAATTTGACAAAGAGTTTCGATTTGCTGTACCGCGGCATCGAGATCACTACAGGCGCACAGCGAGAACACCGGATCGAGATACTCAAGAAACAAGCCATCGAGAAGGGACTTTCACTGGAATCGATTGATTTCTATTTGAACTTTTTCCGTTACGGAATGCCACCACATGGTGGCTATGGATACGGGTTGACACGCTTCTTGATGCGTCTTTTCGATCAGGAAAGCATTCGCGACGTAACCTATCTGTATCGTGGCCCGAACCGTGTGAATCCATAACGCATTTCAAACCAAGCATTGCTTGGTTTTTTTTATGCTCAGGCTGCATTTTCCGGATTTTGTGATAAAATGAAATATAAGTGGGTGATATGATGTTTACTGCGATATTGATTGGTGCTGGAGCTCGCGGAATTGGCGTGTACGGCGAATATGCGGCCAATCACCAGAACGAATTGAAATTCGTTGGTGTTGCCGAACCGGATCCAATGAGACGGCAGTATTTCGCTGCTATTCATCAGATTCCCGGTGAATGTCAGTTCATCGATCATCAGGAAATATTGGCTCAAGGGCGGATCGCAGACGTTTGCTTTATCTGTACCCAGGATCATCTGCATATTGAACCTGCGATCAAGGCCATTGAGCTTGGCTACGATGTCTTTCTCGAAAAACCCATGGCGGTAACACCAGATGATTGTCTGCTTTTGGAAAGACTTGCCAAGGAAAACGGAACAAAGCTGATGATTGGTCACGTGCTCAGGTACACGGAGTTTTTTTCCCAAATCAAGAAATGGCTGGAGGCGGGAAAAATCGGCAAGTTGATGTCGATACAGCACAATGAGAATGTTTCCTATTGGCATCAAGCCCACAGTTATGTACGCGGAAACTGGCGTAATGAAGCGACTTCGAGTCCGATGATATTAGCCAAATCATGTCACGATCTTGATTTATTGATCTGGTATGCCTCAAGCAAACCTGTAAAAGTATCATCATTTGGAGAGTTGTCGCACTTCAAAGCAGCCAATGCTCCTGAAGGTTCACCTACACATTGCATGGACGGTTGTCCGATCCAAGATACTTGTCCTTATTTCGCTCCAAGAGTATATTTAAATGCACCGATCTGGATGAAACTTCCAGTAAGCAACGACATGTCCGACGAAAGTTTGTTAAAGGCGCTGAGAAAAGGGCCATATGGTCGCTGTGTCTATCGCTCTGACAACGATGTGGTCGATCATCAGGTAACCATCGTCGAGTTTGAGAATGAGGTAACTGCTGCTTTTACCATGACAGGATTCACACACGATAACACAAGAACGATCAAACTTATGGGAACCGATGGTGAAATCCGCGGGCATTTGGAGAAGAATGAACTTGAACTGATCCCATTCGGTGAAGATTCGCCGACAAGAATCGTTTTTGAAGCCGCGAAGACCGGTCACGGAGGCGGCGACGAAGGAATCATGAAGGCGTTTGTCAAACTCATCAACTCCAGTGAAAAACCGGATGAAAGAACGCTCGAGGACAGTGTTGGCAGCCATTTGTTGGCTTTTGCGGCGGAAGCGTCACGCAAACAGATGAAGACGATTTTCTTTTCGGACTATCTGGCAACGCTTGGTGATCTTGATTATGGCTGCGCTGATAAAAAGAAACGGATAAGTGCAATAAGGTTGGCTACCAAATGTTTCTCCCAGAACATGAGAAACGAATATCCGCTGTTGCTTGGCAAGGCGAACCAGTCACACATGTTTGTCGCTACCAAAGGTAAAGAAGTAGTTTCAATGGTCAACTATTATCTTTCAACCGTCAAGCTTGACAGGGTCAAGCTCCGGGTCGGTTCAATTGGATCAGTTGCCACAAATGAAGCTTACCGCAAACGGGGGATCGCTGGAAAATTGCTGAAATTGGCTGAAAAGAAGATGCTTGATGAAAAAGTGTCCCTAGTAATAATTTCCGGTGATGGACCGCTTTACGAACGTTATGGATCTACCCGCGTCGGCGATATCATCGCTTACAAGATATTGAGAAAAGCAGTTGATAGTAAATCCAAATACACCTTGACAAAGTATGACGAGTCTCACTTTTCAGAACTGAAGCGTCTACATCACAAGGAAAAATACCGTTATCTTCGCAGGGACACCGAGTTCAAGAAGTTGATCGCGGGACAGACTTTCCCAGGCGAAACTTTCGAGAACCACTTGTATTTGATCCAAGATAAAGACAAAACAGTCGCTTACGTGTTTTTCAACCAGAATTTGCTGGAAAATAGGATATTGATCAAGGAATATGCTGGCAGTCGCAAAGCGATTCAGGATTGTCTTGGGTCTTTGATCGCATCAGTTAAAGCTGATTATGCAATCGTATCGGCTTTGCCTAATGATGAGATAAACCGCCTTCTCAATGGCCATCCTTGCCAGAATATCGATCAATACGCCAGTTTCAAGGTTTTGGATTGGCAAGGGTTTTTTGAGAACTTAAGTCCCTATATTCAGTCTCATGGAATTGGGAGTTTGAGTTTGGAAAAAAAGTCTCAAGGCTATCTAATGCATATAGACAAAGATGATGTTTCTTTCAAGACGATTCATGAAGTTCATAAGTTCATCTTTGGGCCAAATAAAGACTTGTTGGAATCGATCAACGATGCTGGATTGAAGAAAAAACTTACAGAAGTTTTTCCGATCCCCTTCGTCTGGACGAACAACTTGAATTATCAATAGGAGGATAGAGATGTTTAATCTGCCTGATTCTGCAGTAACTGCAATTGGAATTGCGTTCATATTCTTTATGACTTCTGCTGGTGCAGGAATGGTATTCTTTTTCCGCCATTCCATGAGCAACAAAGCAAAACGCATCTTTCTCGGCTTTGCTGCCGGCGTCATGATTGCCGCTTCGGTTTGGGGGTTGATAGATCCTGCAATCGAGGAAGCCGAACTTCAAGGAATGATCGGGTGGGTGCCCGCAGCTATTGGCTTTGCCGCGGGAGGAGTCTTTCTATGGCTTTTGGATGTCTTATTGCCTCATCTTCACATTGACTCCGACAAACCCGAAGGGATTAGTTCATCTTTACATAGGTCAACGATGTTGGTTCTCGCAGTCACATTGCACAATATACCCGAAGGATTGGCCGTTGGTCTGGCATTTGGTTTGGCTCTGCAAAGTCAATCAGCCATTGCCATCGGTTCCGCCTTTGGACTCGCCATTGGTATCGGTTTACAAAACTTTCCTGAAGGCGCCGCGATTTCTTTACCGCTTAAACAAGAAAATGTATCAACGGGAAAGTCTTTCTGGTATGGTGTATTGAGTGGAGCTTTTGAACCAGTATTCGCGGTTGTTGGCTTGCTTATTGGAACTCAGCTTACCACGCTGATGCCGTGGTTTCTGTCATTTGCGGCTGGAGCCATGATTTATGTTGTTGTAGAAGAACTTATACCGGAATCACATGTAGGTGAACATTCGAATATTGGCACCATTTCCGTGATGCTTGGTTTTATCGTCATGATGATTCTTGACGTTGCTTTAGGTTGATCGGAATGGACGCAAGAATCAAAGTCCTGTTTGAAGACAACCATATTTTGGTGGCGCTGAAACCGCCGGGCATCTTATCGCAAGCAGGGGAGAAAAAACTTCCCGACATGCTGACAGAACTAAAAAACTATCTGAAAATCAAGTACGATAAACCGGGAAATGTGTTTCTTGGTCTTGTCCATCGCTTGGATTTAAACGTTGGCGGTGTCATGGTATTTGCCAAGACTTCCAAAGCGGCAAGCAGATTGTCAGAAGCAATCAGGAATCATATTTTCCAGAAGCATTATCTGGCGGTTGTCGAAGGCGTCTTGGCACAGGAAGAAATGATTGAACTTGTCGATTGGTTGGTAAAGACGGATGGGACTCGCACCACCAAAAAAACTGAAGAAGACGCCGGCAAACTAGCAAGTTTGACTTATGTTAGCAAAGGAGTCGCAAAATATCTCGACAAGAAATGCACGCTTTTGGACATCAGTTTGAAAACAGGAAGATTTCATCAGATTCGTGCACAATTCGCTTCGCGCGGATATCCTTTGGTCGGAGACCAAAAATATGGGGCGACAATCAAACTACCCGACAGCGCTCTTGGACTTTGGGCATACAGGCTGCATTTTGAACACCCGGTGACAAAAGAACCGATGGACTTCACGGCTAGACCAACAAGCGATGCGTTCAAAATGTTTGCCATTAATGGATTGCTAGATATATTCAATTTCAATACTTGATTTGGAGATGAAAAAAATGATTGAAATCAAAAGTCTGACAAAGACAGTTCGTGAAATCACAATTACAACAAATGACAACACGGTTTTCGGTTTTCTGACAACAGGGGCTGCACTAACCCGTTGGCAGACTGCCGACGGTGTTAATCTTGTGGCCGCATATCAGGACCACAACGATTATATGGACCCCGGAATGTATTTGGGAACCAACGTCGGTCCTCTCTCGGGAAGGATTGAGAATGGACAATTCGACTTTCTTGGTAAACATTACAGAATGGATGATATTCATCCACATTTTCTGCATAGCGGCAAACACGGGATTTCTTTTAAGAACTTCGATGTTGAAGCGAAACAAGAAAGTAACGGCGATCACACAGTCGATTTCTCGCTTGATTACCAGCATCCCGTTTTACCTGGCAACATCAAATTTCGCTTCCGATATTCGATACACGAAAACCAACTGCGTTTGACTTTATCCGCAACTTCAGACAAGACTTGTCTTTGCAACCTGACAAATCATTCGTATTTCAATCTCGAGGGAACATTTGATCAAGATTTGACAAACCATACCCTTGAGATTCAAGCTGACAAAGTTGTCTTGGTTGATGAAGATATATTAGGTCGGGAAATAATCCCGGTGGAGAAAACCATATTCGATTTTCAGAAGTCCAAGGATATCTTGTCAGTGGCTACCGATCCTTATCTCAAGAATCAGGCTTCGTTTGGCATTGACCATTACTTCGTCCTCAAAGATGAGAGGGATTACGATGTTGTATTATACTCAAAGAAATCGAAGAAAAGATTGACTATCAAAAGCACTTATCCGGGAATTACGATTTACACAACAAACTATCCAAAGCCCAAGCCGTTGAGAAGCGGAAAAGAACTCTGTCTCCATGGCGCAATTGCAATGGAGCCGCATTTTCAGACCAACGCGATAAATGATGACCGTTTCAAGAATTATATTTTGCGTTTGGGGGATACTTACAATCATGAGATAGTCTATCGACTGGAGGAGAATGTATGAGATTTTTGGTTCTCGGCGGAGCCGGATATATCGGCAGCCATTTCGTCAAACAAGCCTTGGCAAAGGGCAATGAAGTTATCGTGATCGATAACTTGCAGACTGGACACAAAGACGCACTAAACGCAAAAGCGATTTTCTATCAAGGCGATATTCGGGACAAATCATTCTTAAAAGCAGTTTTTTCAAACCACAAAATCGACGTTTGCGTGCATTTTGCCGCTAACAGTCTTGTTGGGGAATCGATGGAAAAGCCACTGCTTTATTTTGACAACAATGTCTATGGGACGATCGTTCTGTTAGATACCATGTTAGAGTTCGGCGTGAAGCGGATTGTCTTTTCGTCGTCAGCGGCTGTATATGGAATCCAAAAAGAAATGCCGATAACAGAATCGGCGCTGACGACGCCGGCGAATCCCTATGGCGAATCGAAACTGATGATGGAAAAAATAATGAAATGGTCTGACGTTGCCCAAGGAATGCGCTATGTGAGTTTGCGCTACTTCAACGTCGCTGGTGCTGCATCAGACGCATCGATCGGTGAGGATCATCGACCGGAAACGCATTTGATCCCAATCGTTCTTCAAGTGCCGCTCGGTAAGCGGGAGAACGTGACTATCTACGGAAACGACTATGACAGTCCGGACGGAACATGCGTTCGTGACTATATCCATATTGATGATCTGATCCGGGCACATCTTTTGGCTGCGGATTATTTGATTGGCGACAATCCCTCCGACATATTCAATCTTGGCAGTCAATCGGGATACACAAATCTCGAGATCTTACAAGTTGCTAGGAAGGTAACGGGACATCCGATTCCCATGCAATTCGGCCCCAGACGGAAAGGGGATCCGGACAAACTTGTTGCTTCGAATAAAAAAGCAGGCGAGATCCTTGGTTGGCGACCGGAGAATGATTTGGAGACGATCATTGGCTCCGCTTGGGCGTATCATAGATCACATCCACAGGGATACAAGGAGTGAGACGGATGAATTTATACATCAATAAACTACTGAAATACGGTCTTGACAACAACCTGTTGGAAAATGATGATTATGACTATGCGGCCAATCAGTTGCTCTATCTCTTGAAAATGGACAAGTTTTCAAGAGTAAAACTGGATGAACCCGTCGATTTCTTCGAAGTCATGGACGCGATCCTTGAATATGCGATAAGTGAAAACATCATCGAAGCCGATATTGTTGCTCGCGATAATTTTGAAGCTAAAATCGTTGATACCATGTTGCCAAGACCGGCAGAACTGAATCGCAAGTTCTATGAGTTATATAAAAAAGGTCCAATGACTGCGACCAATTTTTTCTACAAATTTTCATCAGATACCAACTATATCAAGACCAGACGGATCGCGAAAAATATATCCTATGTCTATGAAGGCAAATATGCTCCCTTGCAAATCACAATCAATCTTTCAAAACCGGAAAAAGATCCGAAATTGATCGCTCTAAAGAAAAATGATAATAGCGATGATTATCCACTTTGCCAATTGTGCATGGAAAACGTCGGTTTCTACGGAACAGCCGAAAAAGCTCCCAGAAGCAATCATCGAGTAATCAACCTTACATTGAACAGGGAGAAGGATGCTTGGGGTTTCCAGTACTCCCCATACGCATATTTTGATGAGCATTGTATCGTATTGACGAAAGAACATGTGCCGATGAAAGTTGATAATACGACTTTCGCCGAGCTTATCGATTTCGTCAACAAGTTTCCCCATTATACGATTGGATCGAATGCAGGTCTGCCGATAGTTGGAGGATCGATCCTTTCCCACTACCATTTTCAAGGCGGAAGGTACACGTTCCCAATCGAATCTGCAAAAGTGATAGCTAGTTACAAATTACGTAAAGTCGAAGTGGAAGTGCTCGATTGGCCATTGTCTGTGATCCGCGTTGTCGGAAACAACGAGAATGCGATTCAAGACATGGTTGAACAGATTTTCGCTGCTTGGCAAAACTATTCGCTTCCTGAACTTGACATCATCGCCCAGACCGGCACACCACACAATACGGTTACCCCGATAGTCAAGTTATCTGGTTCTAAATATCATTTTTACGTCGTGCTGCGTAACAACCGGCAAACCGAATCCAGACCCTATGGATTGTTCCACCCTCGAGAAGAGCTATTTCACATCAAGAAAGAAAACATCGGTTTGATCGAAGTCATGGGATTGGCAATTTTGCCGGGCAGACTCAAAGACGAACTTGATTTGATCAAGAAGTGTCTGAT
>JAFGQT010000100.1 GCA_016935515.1 Bacilli bacterium | reverse complement strand
TTGCGCTTGTGCGAAAGTTCCTGATCCATAAGCTTGAGGGCATTCGCTTTGACTCCAATGTCCTCAAACTCTCCGAGGTTATAACAGAGACTGCGAGAATCACAGTAGATGCATCCATGGGTACAGCCATGATAGAGATTGAAATTGTTGTTCGGTTGAATGATGTGTTTGGCTAGTATAGTTCTCATGCTAAGTCACCTTAATCAAGCCTACAAACCCATTCACAATTCAATATCAATGCTTACAGGACAATGGTCGCTGCCATAGATGTCACCGTGGATAACTGAGTCCCTTACTTTCGGGAGCAGTCTATTAGAGACAACAAAATAATCAATCCGCCACCCTGCGTTGTTCTGTCTGGCGTTAAACTTGTAGCTCCACCAACTGTACTCGATCTTTTCTGGGTGAAGTCTTCTGAATGTGTCTGCGAATCCACTTTCCAAGAGAGCGGTAAATTTGTTTCTCTCTTCGATTGTGAATCCGGCATTCCTTTCGTTTGATTTGGGATTCTTCAAATCGATTTCCGTATGGGCAACATTCAGGTCACCACAGAGAATTACGGGTTTTATTTTGTCAAGTTTGCAAAGATAGTCTCTCAACTTATCTTCATATTCCATGCGATAGTCAAGTCGCTTGAGTTCTTCTTGCGAATTTGGCGAATAAACAGTCACAAAGTAATATCCAGGAAACTCAAGCGTGATCGCCCTTCCTTCATCATTGTAGTGTTCACCGTCAATACCATAACTGACTGTATCCGGCTTAACTCTACTGTAGATCAAAGTACCTGAATAGCCCTTTTTGAGGGCAGAGTTCCAGTACTCGTCGTAACCGGGAAATTCAAAATCCCGCTGATCAAATTGCATCTTCGTTTCTTGGATCGCAAATATATCCGCGTTGATATCATCAAAGAATTCACTGAAACCCTTCTTCAAAGCTGCTCGCAAACCGTTGGTGTTCCAAGACACAAATCGCATAATAAATCCTAACCTTTCGCTAGATAATCGTCACTTTTCATACTCGAATGATTTTCTTAATTATATCATATCTGTCATTAAATGTCGTATCGTGACAAAACATGAACCAAAAATTTTCGCCTGACGAATTTACAAAAACGCTTTCACCCGCTATAATGATAATGCGGATTTTATGGAAGGAGCGAAAAAAATGAAGCCGAGCAGCATTGAGTTGATGCAATTAGCCATAGATAAGGCCAGGGAGACAATGAGGGCCGACATTGGCGGACCATTCGGAGCTTTGATCATCGATAAAGAAGGTAAGATCGTCGCCGTTTCATCAAATTCCGTATTACGGGATCACGATCCTACGGCACATGCCGAGATCAACGTGATTCGCGCTGCCGGAAAAGCTATCGGAAGTCACGACTTGTCCGGTTGCACATTGTTTACGACCGCCTACCCTTGTCCGATGTGTTTAGGCGCAATCATTTGGTCAAACATCAAGAAAGTGGTGTATGGTTGCCAGAAAGAAGACACTGAAGGAATCGGGTTCCGTGACGATTTCATTTATGACTTTATCAATAACGGAATGCAGGATCTGAATGTTCTTGAACTTGAGGAAAAACATCGCGACGCTTGCTTAGAGTTGTTCAAGGAATATAAGGAACAGGAAAAACAACTTTATTGATAAAAAAGGATGGATCGATCCATCCTTTTTTTATAATTTTCTTTCCGAGATGACTTCAAAATCCTTGCCGTAGATTTCCTTATATACGAGTTTGCCATTGATTCGTTTTGATTCCATGAGCGACAATCTTTCGCAACGCATGAACACAATCGGAACATGATAAAAGGCATCTCGATCAATGATTGCAGGATCATAGTCTACTTTTCTTCCCAAAGTGAAATGCGGGCGAAAATCCCGGTCTTCAAGTTGAAATCCAAGCCGCTTGATCTTCGCCAAAAGCGAGTCTTTTAAATCTGCCAACTCCTGGCTTCTTTCCACGTGCCATACGAGGATATCTTTTGAACCACGGTTCGAAAAGAAGCCTAAGTTTCTTGTCTTGACCACGAATGTTGAGTAATGAATTTCATCTACGATATGCTTCAGTTTATCAACTGTCGATTCGGAAACATCACCAACAAAAACAAGCGTAACGTGAAAATTGTCCGCGCTTGTGAAATTTCCGCTTTTAGCCAAATTACGCATTTTCCTGCCCATCTCATGCAACTTAGCTTTGGTTTTCGCATCCGGCAGTATCGCAAAAAATACCCTCATGGAGATCACTTCTTTTCCGGTTTATTTGTCTCCCATTGTCAGAGCCATTACCGCCTTGGCGGTATGTAACCGATTTTCAGCTTCCTGGTAGACGATCGAATGTACTCCATCGATGACTGAATCTTCAACCTCATTGCCACGATCGGCTGGAAGAGCGTGCATATATTTGACGTTGGGACTCGCCAGGCTGATCATCGCCTCAGTACATTTCCAACTCTTGTAACTTTCCAACAAGTCATCTACGACTTCTGTGGATTGATTGGTGACCCAACTCCCCCAATTTTTCGGTATGACTACATCCGCATCCTTATAAGCTGATTCCATGTCATGAGTAATCCTGAACGAACCACCGCTTTCGCTAGCATTCTTCTTCGCCTTCTCGATCGCCCACTCCGGCAGATCATATCCTTCGGGATAAGCCAGCGTTACATCCATGCCGTATCTTGGGAAAAGCAAGATCTGCGTCAGTGGGACGCTGATCGGCTTTTTATGTGTCGTAGCATATGCCCAGATGATCGATACTTTCAAGTTATCGGTCTTGGGAAAGACTTCTTGGATCGTCATCAAGTCCGCTAGGCCTTGCATCGGGTGATATAAGTCGCACTGCAGATTCATGATCGGAACGCTAGAGTTATCCGCCATCTCGCGCAAGTATTTGTTTCCTACACCCCAAAAGCAGTTGCGGCAGGCGATTCCATGACCATAACTTGACAAGATTTTTGCGGTATCCTTCGCGCTTTCGCCATGTGAGATCTGCATTTTCGATGTATCGAGGAATATCCCAGTCCCTCCTAATTGGGCGATACCGGCTTCCATGGAGTTTCGTGTTCTTGTTGATTGTTCAAAAAACATCAGAAATGCAACTTTGTTCTGCAGATAACTCGTATCCTTGTTATTCAGAAAATCAGCTTTCAATTGTTTCGAGGTCGCAAGCAAAACATCGATCTCTGACTTTGACCACTCTTCCAAGGTTATGAAGTGTTTGCCTTTATATAATGGTTTCATTGACTATTCTCCTTTTCCATATGCAACTTGGCGATATACGTTTTTGGTAGTGCCGCATAGAAGGCACAAGCTTTGACAAGTTCGTCCTTCCATGTTTTCTCGTTTGGCGCATGAGCTTGATCTTCGTGACCCGGTCCGAATCCGATGCATGGGATATTGTATCGCCCCATTATCGACACGGCGTTGGTCGAAAATGTCCACTTGTCAACTTCAGGTTCTGAGTTGAACAAAGCACGATAATTTTCAACGGCGCTCCTGCAAGCAATGTGTTCGGGAGAAAGCACCCAAGTCGGAAAATACGACTTCGTCGGATAAACCAGTCCTGTGTACGACGGGCGGGCATACTCATACATTTCCACCGTTGCCTTTGCTTTGATCACTGAAGGGAGATTGGCAATTTCCTCCAGAGCTGACAAATATGTTTCTCCGTTTGTCAATCTTCGATCAACGGACACGCTGCATCCGTCTGCGACGGCACATCTTGATGGCGATGAGAAAAAAATCTCGCTGACAGTCAGA
>JAFGQT010000099.1 GCA_016935515.1 Bacilli bacterium | reverse complement strand
CGTTCCATCAATTCGCTCATTACTTGGCGACAAGATCCGCACGGCGAGACAAAGTAATCGTGATCGGTATAAATGACGATGCGTTTGATGTCTTGCTTGCGCACTCCATCGGAATATGCGGAAAACAGCGCGCTGCGCTCAGCGCAGTTTGCCAATCCGTAAGCCGCATTTTCTATGTTTACTCCCTTATAGTTTCTGCCGTCTTTCAGTTCAAGTACAGCTGAAACCGGAAAATGGGAGTAAGGCACAAACGCGTTATTCAAGTTGTCGATTGCCAGTTTGATAATTTTATCCATATTTACCTCGTATATTTCGTCTGTTTGAGAATTTTGTCTTGGAGCTCAAACATTTCTTGTTCTTCTTTTTGGTCTTGATGATCGTAGCCTAGGCAATGGAGAAAGCCATGCACCGCGAGAAAAGCCAACTCACGTTCATAAGAGTGTCCATAGCTTTGGGCTTGGGCTTTTGCCTTATCCAAAGAAATGAAGATGTCCCCGATTTCTGAAAGTCCTTCGTCGTTCTCGAAACTCAAGACATCGGTGGCTTTGTCAATCTGACGGTAATCGCGATTTAATATCTGAATCGACTCGTCGTTGACAAAGATGACATTGACAATCAGCGAAGCTGGTATGTTAAGGGTTTTGTAAGCTTGTTTAAGGGCTTTGAAAACAACGCGTTTTGAGCCTTTGATCGGTTGATCGTATTGATCGATGAGGTTAATCTTTAGCATGTTCGAACCTCTCGATGATGGTTTGGACCAAAGGATGCCTGACGACGTCCATGTTCTCAAAAAACATGATGTCGATTCCTTCGATGTTCTTGAGAATGTCGGCTGCCCGAACCAGTCCGGACAACACTCTGACTGGCAGGTCACTTTGGGTGATGTCGCCGGTGACGATCATTTTTGAGTTGAAACCGAGGCGGGTCAGGAACAGTTTCATCTGACCGACGGTCGTGTTCTGGGCTTCGTCCAAAATGACATAGACATTTTCCAAGGTTCGTCCGCGCATGTAGGCGAGTGGAGCAATCTCAATAACGCCTTTCTCAATGTATTCCTCAGTTTGTTTGACACCGAGGATCTCATACATAGCGTCATAAAGTGGCTTAAGATAAGGATCGATCTTTTCCTTGAGATCGCCGGGCAGAAAGCCAAGGCTTTCGCCAGCTTCCACGGCCGGTCGTGTAAGAACGATCTTCTTGATGATGCCGTCTTTCAGTTTTTTCAAACCCACAAGGACCGCAAGATATGTCTTTCCGGTACCAGCCGGACCGATGCCGAAGACGACGGTGTTCTTCTCGATCAAGTTGATGTAGCGTTTTTGATTGAGTGTCTTGGGATAGATCGGTTTTCCGTGAAGTGTTTTGACGATCTCCTTACGGCCGATGAACAAGTCGAGGATCTCCTCATCATTAACATTTCCAAGCACGTGATGGATATAGATGATGTCGCGTTCATTGAAGACGATATTTCGTTTGACAAGTTGCATCAATATCTCGAAGAGCCGCTTGATCTCGGCGATGATCAACTCATCGAAAGTGTCGAGCAATATTTCCTCATGGTTGACATAGATGCCTATACCATAGATGTTGGCTAGCAAATGGACGTATTTCTCGTTGACACCGAACAAAGCGACCATTTCCGAGACGCTTGAAAGTTTGAGATCCAGTTTCGTCAGATCGACCATCTTTATATCATCACTCCTTGAGAATATTATACCATAATATCCACGAGCCGCGCGCAAGATCGGGAAAAAAAGCACTCCATATGAATGAAGTGCTTTTGTATTAGACTTTACGACCTTTGTTTTGACGCTGCTTGAGTTTCTTGGAAACGCTCGGTTTCAAATAGTATTCTCTCTTGCGGGCTTCAGCCAATGTTCCAGCGCGAGACACGTCACGCTTAAACCGACGCAATGCGTCTTCAATACTTTCGTTCTCTCTCACGACAGTTTTCGCCATTTGCATTCACCCCTTTTCTGCTTGTACATGTTATTATACACAATAATACTGCGAAAGTAAACGATTTTTTTTCGGAAATCAATTTGATTTTCGGCCTAGTTATGGTATTATTTATTCGATACGGAAACGAGGTGTCCATCGATGATGTTAGCCGTTGATTTAGGCGGTTTAAACTGGAAACTGATCATAATTGTGGCAGTCGGAGTAATTGCCCTGATGATCTTTCTCGCAGTGATGATAAACAAGGGGCGCTACGCTTCCCGGTACAAGAATTTTTACAAGCGGATGGACAAAGCCATCAACAAGAAGTATAACGGAAACCTGTTGAATGAAACCATCGCCAACAACTATCTTAAAGACAACACCAACACTTACAAATCCTTGAAGGCAAAGGGCAAGCGAAAGGTCAAGAAATACCTCGAATACTATGTCAAGAGCCTTCCCGAACTCGTGTTTCTGAAAAGCTTCATCGCCGCAGACAAGAAGAAATCGCAGCTTGTGATCCTCATTTTGAACGAGATGAACAAAGTCGTGGCCAAATGGGACAAGAGCCGCAAACTTCGTGGCTTGATCAAGGTCATCAACAAGCAACAGATGTTGATGCCTGTCATCGGATACTTCTTCGAGTTGCCGATCCATATCCATCAAGGGCTTCCCTACCGGATGACCAACCATGAGAATGGACTTATCCTCAGCTACGACATCGTCAAAAGCGTCAAAGGCGTCAAGCGCAAACAAAAAGAGAAACCACTCACCAAGAAACAGCTGAAAGCCCAAGCCAAGATGGAGGCAATGAAGCAGAAACAGTTAGAGAAACAAAATCGCAAACGCCATTAGGTCCGGTCATTTGCATAAAAACGACCGTAACGCAAATATCTATCTGTATCCTAAGCACCTTTATAGAGGTGCTTTTTTTTCAAGAAATTTTCGTAACTATTTGATTCGAAGCTTCGCTGAAAATCCTATCCTAATCTAGTTCAACTTGTTTCAAGCAAGAATTCATTGGTATTTATTCACTCTAAAAAAAATGCAACTGAAATATATCAGTCACATTCTTAAATTGTTTTTTAATGAAGGATATTCCCTAGAAATAAACCGCTTTTCTATCTTTGACCAAGAATCCTGAAGCGAAGTGCTTTTTGCTTGATCGCCAAGAAATCAGACTGGCGCATGATAGCCCTTGTTACGGACTAGATCAGTCAAAGCATCAACGGCATTGGCACAATAAAGAATCCCTCGATTGCTGATCAACTCATCCATGGCAACTTCCAATCCGAGGGCTGGTCGATACGGTCGATGAGACGTCATCGCTTCGAACACATCCGCAACAGCCAGAACTCTGGCTTCCGGGAGGATTTCGTCTCCTTTTAGTTTGCGTGGATAACCACTTCCATCGAGTCTTTCATGATGTTCAAGAATGATTTCAGCTATCTGTTCGAAGAAAGGGATGTTCTTCAACATATTGTATCCTTGTTCAGAGTGGGTTTTGATAAACTCATATTCATAGAACGTGAGTTTTGCCGGTTTCGACAGCGTTTCGCTAGGGATTCCGATTTTTCCGATATCGTGGATAATGCCGGCTCGATAAATCATCTCACAGGTCTCTTTTTCCCATTTCAACTCCGTGGCGATATCCATAGCAATTTTTGCGACGCGCTGTTGGTGTCCGGAAGTATAGAGATCTTTTTGTTCGACAATGTTTGAAATTACCTGCAGGGTGTTTTCCACCGCTTTTTCCAACTGTTGGGCTTTTTCGTCGATGATTTCTTGGAAGTGGATGTTTCCCATCGCGATGGCAGCTGTGTCAGCCAAGACTTGCAGAACTCTCACTTCTTCAGGAGACGCAGCATGGTTGTCGGCCCAATAACAGCCAATTGCCCCGATAGGATCATGAGTTCGGATCGGAACTGCTATGAGGCCGCGCACAAAGGTCTTTCGGTATGCGTCGATCGGAATTCGCTCATCTTGATAAATGTCCTTAATAACCGCAGGAATTTTGTTCTTCATGACCCAACCGCTGATGCATATGTCCATCGGGAACCTTTTTCCTTTCCATAAAGGAGAGATTGCATCCTCTTCGGCATAATAACACATGTCGTTGTCAAGCAAGACAAAGGTTGCTCCATCTGATTCGAGTAGATCTCGAATCGAATGGCGGACAATATTCATGACTTGAGTCAAATCCTTTGAAGCTGACAACTCTTGAACGACCAGCAGCAACTTCTCCATGATGCTGATATATCGATCAGTTGAAAATGCGCCTTCTTTCAAGATTGTTTCATTCATCTTGATCACTCCATATCTTCCCGATTTCAAGCATTTTCAATAAACCTCGCACATTAGGTTCATTGTATCACAGCCACTGGTCTTTACACAACTGTATCGAACTAATTATTCAGGCAATAGATGAACTGAAGGCCAAATCTTCAGTGCGTGACACATCGAAGCCTACCTGATGTCTCCGTTCAAATCATTGGCAGTGATATACTTTGATCTATAGTCTTTTAAACCATTACTGGACAAATTTGCCGCTTAGGTGCTATTCAACTGAATTGAGCTAATTGAGCAATCGTCCTAGACTCAATGGATATGCTTCAGCTTCGACCACACAGTCGACTTCGCTGCCAATCAAGTCACTGCTCCCTTTGAATTTCAGATGGATGTACTCGCGGGAATGCCCCATCAAGTATCCGTCTTTTTCACGTTCCACAACTACCTTCACCGTCTGGCCGATTCTGTCGAGTATCCTTTTCTTTGAAAGTGATTGACTGAGCTCAAGCAATTTATGAACTCTGTCCTTCTTGACGCTAGAAGGCACTTCTTCATCCAACTTAGCCGCAACTGTGCCCGAGCGCTTGGAAAACGGAAAAACGTGAAGTTCGCTGAAACCTATTTCCTTGATGAGATCGTATCCCATCTGGAAATCATCGTCGGTTTCCCCGGGAAAACCGACGATCACATCGGTAGTCAGTGAAAGATCCGGTATTTTTTTTCGTAACGAATCGATCTTCTCTTTGTATGCCAAGGTATCGTATTTGCGGTTCATCAATTTAAGGATCCTGTCCGACCCCCCCTGAAGCGGCACATGCAGATGATGAACGAACTTGCTTGAAGCTGCTATTACGTCGACGACCTGATCGGTCAGTTCGTTGATTTCGATCGAAGATATCCGGATCCGTTTCAACTTTGGCATCCGTTCAAGATCCTCAAGCAAATCACCAAAGCTGTAACCATCCAAATCTTCACCATACCCACCGGTATGGATACCGGTAAGAACGATTTCGACGTGTCTTCTTGCCAAAGCTTCGGCTTCTTGTAAAACCAGTTCTCTCTTTTTGGAGCGAACTCTTCCTCGTGTATAAGGAATGATGCAATAACTACAGAAATTGTTACAGCCATCTTCGATCTTCAAAAACGCCCGCTGATGGTCGAAAAAGTCGTTGATTACCAGGTTGTCATATGTTGTTGGCTCGCTAGTCTCATTTACATGGTTGATAGGTATTTTGGTTTCTTGGAACCTATCTAGTAGTTGTGGAATCAAATCTCTGTCTTTGGTTCCGACAACTATCTTGACCCCTTCAATCGACAAAATCTCTTCTGCCTTCAACTGTGTCAGACAGCCCATAACAACGATGATGGCGTTGGGATTATGTTTCAAGGGATGCCTGATCATCTGTCTTGATTTGGCTTCGGCGGTATTCGTCACCATGCAAGTGTTGATGATGTAGACATCCGCAAATTCGGAGTCATCGACGCGTTCATGACCAAGCGCATTCAGTTTTTCCCAGACTGCTTCCGTTTCATAGGAATTTACCTTGCAGCCGAGGGTTGTCAAAGCGATCTTCATCTTAGATCCCCCAAGTATAGGTGAATGCAGCGAGCACCATCAGCGCTGCGCTTTCTGAACGGTAGATTCTTGCGCCCAAACTGACGAAAATCGCACCTTTATCAAATAAGAATTGCCTTTCTTCAGGGCTGATTCCACCCTCCGGACCGACGACAATAAGGATGTTGTCCGTCATTTTTAACTTCGGGATCACGAGATTCAGATGATTCGTCAATGCTTCTTGTTCATAACAGACGATGATTTTGTCGTAAGCAGAATAATCAATGGAAGCCACAGTTTGAAAAGGCATCACTTTAGGAAGGATTGAGCGCTGAGCTTGTTCGGCAGCTTCTTTGACAATCGCCTGATAACGCTCGAGCTTACGCTCAGCTTTGGTTTCTTCGATCTTCACGATCGAACGGGCAAAAACGGTCGGAATGATCGCCGTTGCGCCAAACTCAGAAGCCTTTTCCAACAATATTTCGAAACGATCCTTACGGATCAGCGCTTGGGCGATCGTCAAGTTGTAGTTAGGAGTGTTTACTAAAGTAGTGCCTTCAAGCGTCAACACAACTTTATCTGAAGCAACTGAAGTTATCAATGCTTCATAAGTCAAGGAATCGATGACGCTGATGATCACGCGCTGTCCCGGACGATAGCGCATCACATCGCGGATATGATGGACATCCTGATTAATGATCGTACAGGTTTTATCACGGATCGAATCTTTAGGGACAAAGTATCTTTGCATAAATATCACCGACATAATCATATCATATATCATCTGATTTTCAAAAAGAAAACAACCGGACAAGTCCGGTCGTTTACTTGATTTAGTACTTCTGTCTAACTTCGTATGCTCTGGCTGCTCTGCCTTCGCGGAGCGTCACGACGGTAGTGTCAGTGAACTTGCTCAAGACTTCCATTTTTTGCGGCGGTGTCGCCAAGACGATCTGTACCGG
>JAFGQT010000098.1 GCA_016935515.1 Bacilli bacterium | reverse complement strand
TCTTCCAAGTGGATCTCGTTGATCATCTCCGTGCCCAACGGTATCTGTCTTCTTGCTTCTTGTTTGAGTGTGGCTGAAGTTTCTTGATAGAGGTGCTTGTAAGCCTTGGAGATTTCCTGACCACCGCCGACTTTGTGACGATGATTCTCAGCCATGCACGTTTTGATCAGATTGTTTGAGGAGATATCGTAATAGAAAGCATCTGGCTCTGCTTCCCGGAATATGGCCAAATCCCTTTGAACATGCATGTTCAATGTATAATCCTCACAGGGACAAAGCATATTGAAGTGATACATGTCGTGACTTTTTGGTTGTTTGGGAAATTGACTGACATGACTAACGTATTCAGGGTGCTTTCTGACGTAGAAATCAAATTCGAATGGAGCATAATAATCACCGTTCGAACTGATTTGCTCAAGGTTGTTCTTGTCAAAGCAAGTAGGTATCCATTCCTGAATCGGGCCGGGGATCCCACGTCTGAACGTCTGAGGTTCATTGGTCCAATCCGGACCAAGGATATGAAAAATCGGGCTTTCGAGATCTTCATGGTATTGCTTTAACCATTTTGTTCGATCATGCTTCGCATTGATTCCAAAAGTGGCCAGACCAACGTTCTGATAGAGCCACTTGGGATGCTCGCGTTCGGCAGTTTTATCAGGAAGCCAAGTGAAGTTTTCTGATGCATACATTTTATAGATGTCGGCTGCGTCCATCCAGTCGCCGGTAAATGGCCTTATGTAAAATGTATACGGAAACTCGAGATTGTTTCCGGGATACAGATCTTCATAGCCGTAAATATGACTCGCTTCCAAGTAGCCAAGGTTTTTGTAGAAGTTAAGCCATTTTTGATGCATGTCCGGATCGTTGGCAGCGAAGTAAAGGCCTCCAGTTTTGCCATAGTATGCGAAAAATTGCATGCTTGCGCCGGAAAAAGATTCTGGATATGGCATATAACGCAATCCTTCACCTTGATTGATGAAGTTAACGAAGGGATCGTCTACCATGAAACCGGTCGCGTAGCTATGGATGAGGTGATCGTCATCCGTGATTTTGTCGATACCACCGATGATCGGATATTCCAGGCTATTGATTGTCTTTTGAGACTTGTTGTCAACTTTCGCCCGAAAGTACAAGCCTTCCGGTTCAAGTTGAACTGTCGATGTGACTGTAATTGATCCAAGCGTTTGCCAAGTCAATGTAAGTTTGCTTCCATCAAGTTGAAAATCAAACTCAGTATAGGATGTTGTCAAGCCTTCGTTGGTTTCCAAACGAAAAGGATCCTGACTATCAAGATGCACATAATTGAGTTCATTTATCGGATCTTCAAGCATTATGATGGAACCATTTGTTTCTGAAAAGCCGATTTTGATTGTCTTGTTTTCCAGTACTAACAAAGCACTTTTCCTCCCTGTGAAAAATATTGTTTGATGGTAATCAGTGACAATTATTTGCTAGATTGAGGTCCAATAAGGTCTATAAACGCGAAAAAAAGTACTAAGTCTCAACAATTATTTATGAAACAGAATTTTGATTTACCCGTTTGTCTATAAATTTTGATTTATAGAATCATGTACAATAATTTGTCAATTACATTATAACGCATATATGGCAAATCCAAAACGTCATCATGCAAATATAAACAATAATTGTCATGATTTTGACAATATATGCTCACATATTTGTTCTAAAGATGCTAAAAAGGCAAGCTAAGCATTATTTAGCCGAAGATTGTCAATTATCCATGATTAATGTATAATTACATCTAGACAAGTGGTGATGATGATGAGAAGAATGCTGATCGTCGATGACGAGGCGATTGTTCGTAAGGGCATCAGGGAAACTATCAACTGGCAAGATTACGGCATTGAGATCGTCGGTGAGGCAAAAAACGGCAATGAAGGATACGACAAGGTACTTGAACTAAAGCCGGAAGTGGTGCTTTCAGACATCAAGATGCCAGGTTTGGACGGAGTTGAGTTGGCAAAGAAAATCGACGCTCTTGCTCAAGATATCGCAATCGTGATCTTGAGCGGTTATCAGGATTTTGCATTTGCCAAAGGTGCATTGGAAAATGGCGCAATTGAGTACTTGCTCAAGCCGATAGACAATCAGGAACTAGTCAATTCGGTATTACGTGCCATAGCCAAAATCGATGCCTTGAAGAAACTGAAACGCGAATCGCAGACCTTATCCGAGACAAAACCATTGATCGTGCAAAGATTCCTTGACGATCTGTTCTTTGGCTTGGGCGAAGTCGATCTTTCACTAATCACCAGAAACTCCGATCTTGGGATTGATCTGTTAAAATCAGGAGTTGTCGTCTACGGCGTAAGCGATGATTTGCATGATAAGTTCGATGTCAAAGTCGCTGATCAAGTCATGGCCGATCTCGAAGTTTGTCTACGCGAGGAATTCGCGCCAACAGAACTGTTTTCGCACCGAAACAAAGATCAGCTGTTTTTCTTGATTCCCCTTTGCGATAATTTAAATGCAAAATTAGAAAGCGCTGTAGAAAAGTACGCTTCTAAACGCGAAGAGACCGTATCAATCGGCGTTTCAGATCCTTATCTTAGTGTCGAAGAACTAAAGAAATGCATCAAGGAAGCCAAGGAAAGAGCCGCGAACAAATTATTCCCTTTGATCAATTCGATCCACGGATCTGACTTTGCATCAGATAACCTGAAGCCGATAATTATGGAAACCATGAATTATATAGCGAACAACTATCATAAGAATTTGACCGTGAAAGCAGTAGCTGAAGCATTATATGTTAGTGAGTCGTATTTGTTGCACACATTCAAGGAGAACGTACACAAGACTTTCAACGACTGCTTGACTTCTTATCGGATATTGATGGCGAAGAAACTGCTTCAAGAAAGCAATCCTCGAATTTATGAAGTAGCGGAAAAGGTCGGCTATTTTGACGTCAAATACTTCAGTCAGATTTTCAAGAAGAAAGTCGGATTGACTCCTAGCGAATACCGTCTGGCGAAAGAAGCTGAACAACGGTGAAAGAGAAACTGACTGTTCGCAGTCGAATTGCATTGGCAATGGCGGTTTTGATGTTTTTGTCAACGCTTGTGATATTGTTGGTTATCCGCGGCGTTTCCAAAGCGAAAATCGAGACGGAGAACTACCAGAGCATCCTTGAGCGTCAAGATCAATTTGATCAAGCTTTGCTCGACATCATCAACCGCGTCACATACTCGTACCTAAGCCTTTTTGATGATTCTAGCGACCTGGTGGAGTTGTTCCAAGATTCAAAATCAACCTTGACGGAAAGAGAGACTTACCTCAATGACCTGTTGCTTGAATCGGAAATCGATTCCGATACATTTGGCGAGGTCATGATCTATTATGAGGATGACTTCTATCGGGGGAATTTTCAGAATGTGCTTATGTCATTTCCTGATATCAGCGAAGTCAACTTGGTAGCTTCGGGAAGCAGGGACAGGCTTTATTTCGTTTCAACCGTAAAGGATGTCGTCGGAAAAGAGTACTTCGTTTTTGGCAGGCAGATAGTCACGATGTATCCCGAAAGCGACTACTTCGGCATCGCCCTTTTCTATTTGAAAGCGGACTTGGTCAGCAACGCCTTATTGATGTTAACGACGCCAATGGAACTGGACAATGGATTCTCAGCACTGGTTGATGCTTCCGGAGAGATCTTGTTCTCGGTTAATCCAGAATTGAGCCAAAACTCCGAGATGTACGCCGATCTTTCACTCAATAATTTTGTGGTGAAGGACACAACAGTTGGCAAATATATCGTTGTTGCCAGTCCGTTGGAAAGGATATACGGCACTTATTACACGTTCGATTACCAAGTCGTCAGCACGCTTTCTTATGCTATCTTATTCCAAGACATCTATCAACTCAACGTCTATATCATTGCGATTGGTTCGCTATCATTGATTCTGATGGTTATTCTAGTCGGAATTATTGCCAAGGGCATAACGAAGCCGTTGGACAAGTTGATTACCGGACTAAGGGAGTTCAGTCGAACTAAAACCAAAAAACGAGAGATGACTTCTGATGTCCGCGATGAAATATATGAATTGGAAAAGACCTATGACGAGATGATCTCACAGATTGTCGATCTCATCGATACGAACAATCTGGAGATGGAAAACAAGCGCAAGCTTGAACTTTACGCCCTGCAAATGCAAATCAACCCGCATTTTCTCTATAATACGCTCGATACGATCGCTTGGATGGCCAAGCTAAAAAAGGAACCCGAGATCGAACGCTTGGTTTTAGCGTTGGCAAGATTCTTCCGGATCAGTCTCCACAAGGGCGACAAATACATCAAGATCGAAGAAGAGTTCGATCTGATCAAGAATTTCGTCGAGATTGAACTGGCAAGATTTCCGGAGTTGTTTACTGTCACCTACGAACTTGATCCCGACGTTGCAAAAGTCGAAACGCTGAAATTGATTTTGCAGCCGATCGTCGAAAATGCCATTAAGCACGGCTTTGTCGGATTGGATAGAGTTGGACATATCTTCATCCGCTGTTTTTCAAAAGAACAGGATATTGTTTTCGAGGTTGAAGACGACGGTATCGGGTTTGATCCTACCGAAGATTTGTTCTCTGAAAAACGTTTGCTTGACGGACTCGGAGGTTATGGTTTGAAGAATGTTGACGAGCGCATCAAACTTGAGTACGGCCGGGAATACGGAATCACCGTGGATTCAAAGAAGAATCAAGGCACCAAGGTCCGAATAACCATAAGAAAAGCCCATTAGTCAACTGGGCTTTGCTTTTGCATGGTATCAGTTGCGCTTTCCATCCGTTTGGCGAGATGTTTAAGGCGAGATGAGACGCTCTTGGATATCAAAGTACTGAGAAAAAAACTTGCGACAGTAAAACTGATGATTATCAAAGCTATTTGCCATGCGAGTTTGCCAATGTCGGTCCGTAGTCCGGAAGAATTGACGGAAGTTATCAATTCAACATCTTCGATATACAAGTTTTCCTTTATCACATAATTTCGATATCCATCGGAAAAACCGGATGCTTGTGATTCAAGAGCAAGATCGGTATCGATTTTGGAAATTGATGGATAGTAGACTTGCGAATCAACCATGATCAGGTTGTGGTTGAGGATCAAATCGGCGTTGTCAGATAAAGCGAAGTATTCATCTAGCAAATAATCAGGATTGATGTTGATCAAGAGATAACCTAAATCGCTCGTATCGTCGCTGATTCGAAAAATAAGTGAGAAAGCGTAAATTGCTTGTCCTTGTGGCAACAAGATCAGACCGTTGGTGGCATCTGAAGCGATGAATTCGGAGAAATCAGAGTTTTGAGTCAAGGTGTCGTAAGGGATGATGCTGCCGGTAGAGAGGCTGTCAGTCTTGTATAATCTGCCGTTTGATCCATAGATTGTAAGCCCGATGATCTCCTCTTGATAAAGACTGCGAAGGAAATTCAGTTTCGGGTTGATTGATATTACATAATCGGGTACTTGGAGACCTTCGATGACAACTTCATCAGAAGTGAT
>JAFGQT010000097.1 GCA_016935515.1 Bacilli bacterium | reverse complement strand
GTAAAAATCAAGTTCGCCTTCAATCTCCACAAGATTTCCCGGAACTGCCAACGAAGTAAAGGTGCTGCTGGAACCTTGATAAACCATCATTCCGCCGGTAGCATCCTGAATGAAGAAATTGTTAGAGTCAACTTTTGTTACAACACCCTGGACTTTAATGATTTCCCCGTCTGCTTTTGTAAGCGCGGTCGCGATATCAAGCAATGGCAGTTCACCAACTTTGATAGTGAATACCTGTTGGCCTGTCGCAGAGCCTTTGGCTGCAGAAACAGTAAGGTCAACAGAAACCTGCGTGGTCAAAGAAGTCAAATCGACAACTCCGGTAGTTGGACTGATGACAGCTGCATCAGTAGATGCATAAGTCAAATCAACACCATAAATCGATGCTGGAAGATCCAAGGTTGTTGCTTCAAGGATTGCGTTCGGGAACTGTAATGTAGCCAATGCTGCATCTACTGCGTCCTGATCGGAAGCGAATGCGACAGTGATGTCGTCAGCCGTACCAAGGAAGTCCGCATACCAGTCTCCATAATCAGCTCCGCTGTTGAAAGCGAAGATAACGATGTTCAAAGTGATAGTTTCGCCATGAAGCGCTTCTACAGCTGCCTTATTGGACTTGTAGTAAACTCTAATAGCTTCTTCTTTATCCAAAACTGTGGCGTCTGTCGGAACCAAGTAAGTATTGTAATTGTCGCCTTTTAGATGGTCATAATAGAATGACTTGGCGGTAACTGTATAGTAACCAAATTTCATTGGATCGGCAGAATCATAGCCTTCATGGTTGGCTATGATTTCGGCTATTGTAGCCGTTGTCGGTGCAAGTGTTCTGGCCGTTGCTTCAGAATCATTAATCTTAACTACTACTGATCCCGCGTCTTGAACTTCCGGAACAGCGTTGTAAAGAGATATCGGACCAATAATGTCGTATACTTCTCCGACGGTGACTTGTGCGGCATAATCTGAACCGTATACATACATCAAGTCGGTTCCGTCAGTGAAGAAGAACCCTGCTTCATCAATGCCGAAAACAGTCATGTCTTCCCATTTGACGTTGGTTCCAAATGGTAGTTCCATACCTTCAGCGATCGTTGTCACAGGCGTGGAACTAGATTCCGCCAAGACAAGAATCGTCTTTTGGACTTCCAAATCATCCTCGCCAATGGCGATGGTGGCTGTCAAAATAACTGAAGTGTTGACGCCTCCGTCATCCGCTTTTGGTCTAGTAACTGTTACGGTGTAGAATCCGTCTTCATCAACGGCAGCGGATACTGTTGCAATATCAGTATTGCCCGATACCCAAGTGATCGTTGCTTGCGCATCGCCAGATCCGTAAGCTCCAGGAATCAGAAAATCAGCCGTAATCGCATCAGAATTGGTGATTATTATCGAATTCCCAATTCTTGTCAAATACGCGCTTACTGATTCTTCTGCAACGACTACTGTGAATTGTCTAGTCGGTGCCGCATCATTTAGAGTTGCGGTTGCGGTCAGCGTTGCGGTTGCATCACCTTGGCCGTAACGTGGCGTTGTGATGACTCCGGCAGCAGTGATAACTGCCGCATCTGAAGTTGCCCAAGTGACGGCAACGCCATCAGTGGTTGGAGAAGGCAATGTCAGATCAGCCGTAACAGCTGTCAAGTCGCCAAGATCGAGAGCATCCAAAACCGCTTGCGCTTTTTCAGCGTCAGTTAGTTCGGATACCGTTGTTGCGGTTGTTACAGTTGTCGGCTCTGTTGTAGTAGCCGTCGTTGAGACTGTTGTCGTTGTTGCTGCTGTCGTTGAGGCTGTTGTAGCGGTTGTTGTTTCGCCGTTGCAGCCTGCAAACGCCAGCAATGCAATCATGACCAATCCCAGAAATGCAAATTTCTTGAAATTCATACAAATCCTCCTATTTAAAATATTTTTATTCAATAACTATGTCAGAAACATCGGTAAGCGTCAATTGGAAATTGGACTTGAGATATACGTAGTCGGGATCAGTCCCGTCAAAATCATAATCGTAATATCCCATTGGACCAACTACGGAAATGACGTTCCCAATGGTAAGACCAAGCGAAGTAACATCAATACCGCTGTTTTCGTCAACTCTGACTTCGAATGAATTCAGGTCAACGTCGCGGACATAGATGCTTGATTTGTCGCCATTGAACCCAGTAATGGTCAAGTTCTCCATTTTTACCAAGGTTCCGATCCGGTTGAATGTCAGATCATCGTAGGTAATATTCAATGGTTCGGGTGGAGCGACTGGATCATTTACCCATAAAAGCTTGCTGCTGAAGTTAGTAAGTTGTGGGCTGCCACTAAAATAAGTAGGCACTAATCCACCTAGTGTAAGATTAACACCAATTTGTACCTGTGAGGAAGCTTGAGAAGGCATCAGATAGACGTAGATTCCATAGCCAGTTTCATCTTGAATGTAAAATGCGTATCCAGACTTTCTGGTTACAGTACCGGTAATGATGGCTTTCAACCCGACTGAATCTTCGAAGTTGTTCATCAAATCCTGAATGGTGATTTCGCTACCTTCGCGAGTGTAGTCATACGCCGGATCGATTTCTCCCCAAACTCTTCTCTTGGTTGCTGAAACATCCCAATCTGCGTTTGTGAAGACGGTTGTGTATCTTGTCAAATCATAAGACAATTTGCTCTTTGAGTATGCCAATTCGACAAGTTCCAAATTGAGTAAGACGAAATCGCTAGTAGCTGTTTCGCGATACCAAACCCAAGCCAAATATCGTCCGTTGCTATCGGTTCTTTCCCTTCCCTCGTGTTGCAATACGATTGTTTCAGCGTTTTCAAGTCTTTCTCGGGTATATATTGCCGCGGCTTTTCCCCAAGGTTCATAAAGCGCAGTAGATTCTGGTGTATCAATTCCCAAATACCTGACAGAGAAAGAAGTTGATTCGCTTGTGAACCAGGTTGTGTCACCGTCCACAAACCGATGTACGGTCACGACGCCGATTCCGTCTTCGATGAATTCGCGTCCAACATAATCAAATTCTGTTAGTTGAACCGGATTTCCCAAATCATCCACGTACTCATCAAGCTCATAAATATATTTCAATTCAAGATTGAGCGGTGAAGTGTAAACCTTGATTTCGGAACCAGGCGCTACAAGGCTTCCGATTTCGAGTTCGCTGCCATAAAAGCTGAACTTATCGTATTCATCGTCGCTGTCGTAAACTACTGACAGATCAAAATAGAATTTGGGCGTCAAATTCAAAGCTGTCAATGTAGTCGTGATTTCTTCCCTGCTTTGACCCGTAAGGTCTGGCAGTGCGACCATTGCAGTCGTGGTGACGGTCGTTGTGGTTGTTGTGGTAGTCGTGGTTGTCGTACTTTCGGTAGTGGTACTCGTTGTCGTGGTTGTAGGAATTGTTGTTGGGGCTGTGGTGGTTTGAGCCACGCAGCCCGCAACCAACAATAACAACACAACCATAAATAGCAATTTAAGTTTTCGATTAAGCATTATGTGTTCATTCCTTAAAAATCACAAATTTTAAATTCTGAAATAAAAAATTGTAAGAACGTTTTATCCCCAAACAAGTTGATTCAGCATGAAGCTCAAAGCGCCTTCGGGAGTATACTGAGCTGTATAGATGTTTTCAAGGCAGTATCCTGCTTCAACACGAACTTGCGCAGATCCTGCGCTGCCAGAGCCCGCTGCGAATGCAGGGTCGTAACGATAATAGTCAGCTTGGTTCTTGGCAATGTTCGCAACCATTGATTTGTAAAGATAATCCCAATATTCATTGGTTGGTTCCCAGACCAGGTTTCCAAATCTTACCAACGTTACATCTTTGGCAAAATCGGCAGTTTTACTGATTTGGCCAATGCTATCAACGATAGCTGCGCCTTTTTTGAGCACAAGCACGTCGTTTCCGTCAAATGCCATTACCGTTGCATTCTCCAAGTCGCCTTCGGCTATTACGGCGGCATCCGTAGAGTTGTAAATTACAAAGACGTCGCCATCAGCGACCGTACCACTCAAAGTCAGAGTCGCTGTTGGGGTTGTGGAACCATCGGCATAAAGTCCAAGGGTATAAGCAGATAGATCAAGCTCGGCTCCGGTTCCGTTATAAATCTCAAGAACTTTCGTCGTCCCGGTTGTTTCAATGTATTTCGAGATGATCGGTTCTGTCATTTCACCTTCTTCAATGTTGAATGAGCCTAAGCCCGTGAGGCTGTCTGCGGCCAATTCTATCCATTGACTGGAAACCCTGAAGGAATCGGAAGCTGAAATATCTCTCTTCGTGATCAGGCCCTCTTCATTCCAATAAGTCTGGGCGATTCCCATGAAATCATCGTAAGTGATGCTGAAGGTCGGCGTCAATTCAATTGGTGTAGTCGAAGAATAAGATGACAGGCGGACAGGTAGATAACCAGTGTCCATTGCCCATCTGGCTGTATTTTCAGAAGTCGTCAGCCACTTGATGAACAACCAAGCAAACAGTTTCTCGTTGGCGGAAGCATTGCTGAAAACGCCAATGTTCGGTCCTTGTTGTACGGCTGATAGAGAGCCGGTGATATTGTAATCGTTGGTACCGTCAGAAATAGTAACTGCTGTGTTGTTAGTTTCTTGAGTCACGGTTTGTGGAACAGTCAGGAAATCAACTTCGAATTTACCGAACTGCTCATTGTCGTCGGTTCCTGTCGGGATGTTGTAGTTGACTCCGGCGGTCGAACCGATAGTCATACAAACATCACCTGTCATGAAGTATGCCGATCCATAGCCTTCGCTCCATTCGACTGGAAGAACCAGTGTACGAGCGTCAAACATCGCTTTGGTATAGTTCAACATATTCTTGGTGATTTGATTGTTGATCAAGATTTCGCCTTGAATGTTGGTGTAACCGGCATTCCATTGTCTGCTCATGTTGATAAACATATTTCCTGGAGAATCATAATTGATAAGGTAAGCACATTGGTAATTTGCAACATCAGTCGAATCCGTTTCATTTACCAATATAGTACTCAATTTCTGTATGTCCTCAAAAGTCAATGGAGTTTCGTGGGAGAAGAACCCTTCGTCGCTGATGGTGATGCCTAAAGCTCTGATATCATCGACGTGGGCTTTCAATACAGTTCTGTTGACCGCCATGGTCTCGGTTGACTTAGAATAAGGCAAAGAATAATAGAATCCACCGATGTATTGATTGTTTTCCGCCAAATATCCTGGCAGATAATCTTCAATATCCAAAGCCACATCCACATAGCCTTGATCAAATATGGTCGAAGTCGGATCCGTCAATTCATAACGGACATTGCTATTGATGTAAGTATCGAGCGGTTGAACAGCTCCCGTGGTAATATAAGCCGCAAAGTGATCTGGATATCCCAATGCCATTGTCGGAACTTGGCCAACAGAAATTCCCAGATTTATTTTTTCGCGAAGTGTATCGTAGTCGGATTGTGAAGTCGATACGATTGTTACGTTCGGATACATCGCCTCAAAATCTGCGATGAGTTCATCTAGTAACGCTGATTTTTCCTGACCATATATATGCCAGAAAAGTATTTCAACTTCGTCATCAGGCAGGTCCATAACTACTTTTGCAGTTGTGGTCGTCGGCTGAGTGGTTGTAGGAAGCGTCGTCTGCCCACTGACAGTTGTTCCTTGCGATTGAGTGGTTGTTGATTGAGTTGATGCGGTTGTTGTCGTTGTTGCTTGGGTGGTAGTTGTCGTGGTGACAACGCCAACGCAGCCCACAACCACAAAGGTTAAGAAAAACATAACCAGTAACACTACAATTTTTTTCATTGCTATCCTCCTTGAATTTCATTATATGTTTATTTTGTATTACAAACCGTTTATGGATTATCCCTTGATGCCGCTTCTTGAAACGCCTCTCATGATTTGCTTTCTGAAAGTGAAGAACAGGATCAGAAGCGGTAATGTTACAAGTGTTGCTGAAGCCATTTGTTGACCGAAATCGGTCCTTCCGGTACTCGTATCGGTAAACGCTCCGCGAAGACCGTTGCTGACGAGTCTGAACTCATCCTTTGTAGTAATGATTGCCGGCCAAATGTATGCGTTCCATGCTCCCATGGAGTTCAAGATTGTGATCGTCACGATGGTTGGCAACGCAACAGGAATCATGATCTTTAATAAATATTGGAAATCTGTAGTGCCATCTACTTTGGCCGCATAATAAAGCTCGTTCGGTATCTGCTTGAAAGTCTGCCTTAAATAGAAAATATAGAACACGCTTGTCATGAACGGCAAAGTCATCGCAAATAGGACATCCATGAAAGTTTGATCCATGATGTCATACCAGCCAAGACTGTTGATGGTCAAGAAATTGGTAAGAACGAATATTTCTCCCGGAATCATCATTGTACCGATCAATACCGCGAACATGATGTCTCTGCCCTTGAAGTTCAAGCGCGCAAATGCAAATGCAGAGAGCACGGTTGTAATGAGCGTGCCTGCTGTGGTAACCAAGGATACAATGATCGTGTTCCTCATATAATCGAAGAAAGGAAACAGCGGTTCTCCTCTTCTCGGTCCGCTTTGAACGACTTCAAAGAGCTTGTAATAGTTGGATATTTCCCAATCTTCTGGTTTGAGAAAGAGAATCGGTGGAATACGCAACATCAATTCTTCTGTTTTCAAGGATGTTAGCAACATCCAATAAAACGGTATCAGCACGGCGATGGCGATGGCCGCAAGGAAAACATATGTGGCGATGTTGAAGGCTATCTTTTTGGCTTTATATACCTTTTCGTTTTTAACGAATACTTCTGCCATTTACATCACCCCCCCTAGTAATGGACTCGTTTTCTGCTGACAACAGTCTGCAGAATCGAGAAGATCAAGGTAATTATGAATAAGATGATGGATGCAGCAGCGGCATAACTGTAAAATCCTGTGAAGGCAAAATCAGCACGATATTTGTAGACAAATGCAACAATGGTAATCATGCTATAAGGTTGTGCGCCCAGTCTCTCTCCAAACAAACCAACGACAGAGTTATAAGCCTTCAGAGCACCAATCAATGATGTAATGGAAATATAAAGAATCAGCGGTGATAATAAAGGTACCGTGATGCGCTTGAAAATCGTCCACTTGGATGCTGCGTCGATTCGAGCGGCATCGTAATATTGCTTATCGATATTTTCCAGTCCACTGGTAAACACCAGGATTTTAAATGCTAAGCTATTCCATATGGTGAATACCATCAAGGCTCCCATTTGCGCCCACCAACTGGCGGTACCACCGATCCAGTCGATTTTGTCGATGCCAAAGAGAGACAACACTACGTTCACAAGACCATAATTGACATGGAACAATACCGCAAAAGCCATACCTACGGCAATAGCGTTTGTAACATAAGGCAAGAAGAAGATGGTTTGGAAAAATCCTTTTAGTTTCGGAATAGATTTCAATGATACCGATATAAACAAAGATACGATAATCGATACCGGAACCGAAATAAAGGCTAAGACAAACGTGTTGAGAACTGACTTCCAGAATAGTTGGTTATTGAATACAATCAGGTAATTTCTTAACGTCAGTCCCGCAGATCTAAGGTTCAATAGAGGTTGGTAGTCCTTGTAAAACGAAATCATAAAAGCGTTGATAAGCGGATAAAAAGTGAATACCGCCATCAATATGAGCATGGGTGCCAGGTATATCCATGCCTTCAGGTTGTTTTTTGTTTCCATAGGCTATTTGAGTAGATTTCCTTCAAAATCAAAAAGGTGCATCTTGTCTGGTTTTATTGTGAAATGGACAAGGTCTCCAGCTTGGACTCGATAGGAAGCATCGACAATCACCTTGAAGGATTGTTTATCGAGAATGCTCTTCTCTTCGCCTGGCATATCGATGATCAGAGTCGTATCCCGACCAATGGTCTCGACAAGATTAACATCAAATCTGAGATTGCTAGTTTTTTCCGAATCGACAATGAACCCTTCTGGTCTGATGCCGATCTTGACAGGTTGATCTGGAAGTTTTGACTTTCCGACTTCCATGTCTTGGATAAATATCTTTTTGTTCTTGATTTCTCCATCAAACACGTTGATTTGTGGATTGCCAAGAAACTTGGCCACAAAAAGATTTGCTGGAAAATCATACACGTCCTGGGGCTCTCCCATTTGCTGGATAACTCCATCTTTCATGACGACGATCTCATCCGAGATGGACATGGCTTCTTCTTGGTCGTGAGTTACGAATACAGTCGTGATCCCGGTTTCCCTTTGAATTCTCTTGATTTCCTCACGAGTTTGAAGTCTGAGTCTGGCGTCAAGATTTGATAGCGGTTCATCAAGCAACAGCACTCTTGGTTTCTTCACCAACGCCCTGGCGATGGCAACGCGTTGTTGCTGGCCGCCGGAAAGCTCCTTCGGTTTACGGTCGAGCATTTCCTGAAGTCCAACCAGTTCAGCCATCTCAAAGGTTCTTTGTTTTGCTTCTTCTTTTTCGACTTTAAGATTTTGAAGCGGAAAAAGAATGTTTTCCCTGACTGTCATATGTGGGTATAGTGCATAGTTTTGAAAGACGAGTCCGATGCCGCGCTTCTCTGGCGGCATTTCCGATACTTCTTCGTCATCAAAGAAAATTTGTCCCTCATTTTGTCTGAGCAATCCCGCAATCAGGTAAAGCGTCGTCGATTTTCCGCATCCTGAAGGGCCTAATAGACCGATGAGTTTGCCGGAAGGAATCGTCAAATCGACATTGTCAACCGCGCGAACTTCTTTCTTGTTCTTGCTAGTGAAAATTTTGGTGAGTTTGGCCATTCTAATTTCCATGTTTCAATCTCCTATCGAATAAATGTGTCGTAAACATTATAACATATCATTTTCGGGAATATTATATATGTATATATATAATCTACATCTTCAAAGTGATTTTTATCAATACAAAAACGATAAAAAAAAAGAGCCACCTCTTTTTTAAAGAGGGAACCCTTTAGATGTAAAACAAAAGATTAGGACCGATGTACGCTCCTGTCAGGCCGCCAAGCAAATTTTGCAAAATATCCGTTTGCGTCCACAAGAAGTAGCCTATGGCGCCCAGAACAGCCAGAACCAAGAATAATTTGATGAACTTTTTGATGAAAACGATCAAACCGACTATTGTGAATAGGCCTAGTGCAAGTACAGCAACGCCTTGAAGCCAGACGGGTTGTCCTTGAAGCAAATCGAGAAGTTGGGTAATGTATGGCTGGACGAAATCCTCAACTGTCGTAATGATTGATAAGGAAATGCTTGAAACTAGTGTATACATTTATTTCACCTCGATTGATTGGTACAAAGACTTACTTACGTAATAACATTATATCATATAATACCAAAAGTAATAAACTGTTTTTTTTCGGTTTTTCAATAAGATTTACGATTTTCAACCGCTTTGGCGAGTGTCAATTCATCAGCGTATTCAAGATTAGCGCCAACCGGCACTCCGTAGCCGATTCTTGAAACCACGACATCCATGTTTCTGAGTACTCTTTGAATATACATTGCGGTAGCTTCGCCTTCCTGGGTTGAAGATGTTGCTAGTATGATTTCTTTTACCGTATCATCATGCAAACGGGTCCACAGACTTTCCAAGTTGAGTTCTTCCGGGCCTACACCGTTAATCGGCGATAAAGCTCCATGCAAGACATGATATTTGCCTTTATAGGTTTTCGAACGCTCAAAGGAAAATACGTCTTTTGAAGATTCCACAACCATGATAACCGCGCTATCTCGATGATGATCACTACAGATATGGCACGGATCGACATCCGTCAAATGTCCGCAGATGGAACAACGAAAGATCCTGCTTTTGATGTTTGCCAAAATCGATGCGAATTCATTAAGGTTTTCGTCGCTTATCTTGCTCAAGGTGTGCATCGCGTATCTCTCTGCGGTTTTTCTGCCAACTCCAGGATAATTCATGAATTGGACAATCAAATCCTCAAGCGGTTTTGGATATTCCATCAATAAAGCCCCGGCATTTTCATGCCCTGAGTCACTGATCCCAGAGTTTCTTCAAGTTCTTTATCGACTTTTTTGAAAGCATCATTAAGTGCGGCGACAATCAAGTCTTGAACCATCTCGATATCAGTAAGGTCAACTTCCTCTTTCTTGATTTCGATCGAGATCACTTCTTTGGTTCCTTTTACCGCTACTTTAACGACCGAGCCTCCAGCTTGACCATAGAAAGTGGAAGCGTTGATTTCTGCCTGCGCTTTTTTTAGGTCTTCTTGCATTTTTTGGATTTTCTTGATCATTTGCGGATTTATCATAATGTCACTCCTCAAAATCATTTCTTTACTTTGACGATGTCACCGAAGATGTTGATAGCTTCTACAACAACTTTTTCATCTTTCTCGGTGATATCTTCTTCAACATCTTGGGAAACATCCCGAAGATCCTCACATACGATAGGCGAGAGCTTGATATCACGTCTGCCTTGACGCCACTGTTGGGCAAACTCATCAGCGATTGAATCGAAGAGTTTTTCCGGCAAAGCAATATAGTCCATATCACGGTCAAAGGCCTTTTTTAGCGTTTCCCTGATTGTTGATTTGACGGCGGGACGCATCATTTGGTTGCACATTCCCGCAGACGCGAACGTGACGATTATCTTATCTTCTGAACTCGCCTTGACCGTGCCGCTCAAGAATTGAGTTGCCAATTGCGAGTGCTTTCCGGAAACGTTGATCTTACAAATGCGCTCCCAATTATTCAATAAATGAACTTTGTCATCTCTATTTCCATTATTTAACACTTCTTCTACGAACTCGATCCTGTAAGTATTCGTTATGTCGCCACAAGATTCAAGCGTTTCAGTTTCGACTGATGCTTGTTGAAGTTCAGACTCTTCATCATCGTT
>JAFGQT010000096.1 GCA_016935515.1 Bacilli bacterium | reverse complement strand
GCCAATTTTGAAGCGAAATCTTGGTGAAACTCAAGATTTACGGGGATGATCTTGACTTGAACCGGAGCCAGCCAAACTGGGAAGGCACCAGCATAATGTTCGATCAGAATACCAATGAATCTTTCGATTGACCCGAACAAGGCGCGATGTAACATCACGGGCCGCTTCTTCTCGCCGTCTTGATCGATATACGTGAGATCAAAACGCTCCGGAAGATTCATGTCTAGCTGGATCGTGCCGCATTGCCAGATCCGATTCATCGAGTCGCGCAGCTTAAAATCAAGTTTTGGCCCGTAAAAAGCACCGTCGCCAGGATTTACCTTATAATCCTTGCCCATTGCTTCAAGCGCGTCTGCTAGGGCTTTCTCCGCTTTATCCCAAGTCGCTATTTCTCCGATATATTTTGCTTCCGGTCGAGTCGAAAGTTCGATATGGTAATCCAAATCAAACACCTTGTACATATAGTCGAACAAACGGATCAATTCACCGACTTCATGAACTATCTGATCCTCACGCATGAAGAGATGGGCGTCATCTTGAGTGAAGTTTCGTACTCGGAATAACCCAGCCAATGCGCCGCTCGCTTCATGCCGGTGAACCAAACCCAGTTCGCCTACTTTGAGCGGAAAGTCCTTGTATGAATGCAGATCGCGCTTGTATACAAGCATCCCACCTGGACAGTTCATCGGTTTGATTGCGAATTCCTGATCATCAATCTCAGAGATATACATGTTCTCACGATAATTTTCCCAATGTCCGGATATGACCCAAAGATCCTTGTTGAGCATGATCGGAGTTTGAATGAGCTTATAACCCTCACGCAAATGCACCTTATACCAAAAATTCTCCAGCTCACGTCTGAGAATCATTCCGTTTGGCAGCCAGAACGGAAATCCCGGACCATACTCGCTCAGCATGAACAAATCGAGTTCCTTGCCCAACTTTCTATGGTCTCGTTTCTTGCGTTCTTCAAGGTTGTTCAAATGTTCCTTGAGTTCTTCTTCAGTGAAAAATGCAGTTCCGTATACACGCGTCAGTTGCTTGTTTTTGGAGTCTCCGCGCCAATATGCGCCTGCAAGACTAAGAAGTTTGACGTGACGCAACCATTTTGTGCCCGGAACATGCGGCCCGCGACAAAGATCTGTGAATTTTTCCTGATGGTAGAGCGAAATGATCTCGCCTTCAGGTAAATCCCGGATCAACTCCTGCTTGTAGGGATCGTCGTTAAAAATTGCCAAGGCTTCAGCACGCGAGACTTCCTTGCGTTCGATCTGATGATTCTCCTGTGCTAGGCGTTGCATCATCTTCTCAATCGGCAATAGATCGGACTCCGTCAGAACCACGTCCCCAAGATCGATGTCATAGTAGAATCCTTCCTCAATAGACGGACCTACACCGAAACAAGCTTGTGGATACATCGTCTTGACAGCTTCAGCCAAAAGATGCGCGGCGGAATGTCGCAATACTTCCAAGGCCTCTGGATCTTCAGCTGTGATAAAACGGATGTTTGCGTCAGCTGTGATTTGCCGATCCATGTCGACAAGATCATCATCAACCATTGTGACGATGCATTTCTTTTTTAGTGATGGCGAGATTGCGCCAGCAACGTCATTGCCAGTTACTCCGACGGGGAACTCACGTACTGAACCGTCAGTGAATTTAAGTTTTATCATCATTTATTTCCTCCTATAAATAGAAAAGATCGCCCCTTGGAAAGGACGATCGGAATCGCGGTACCACCTTTGTTCCAGCTTTTAAGCTGACACTCTTACCCGATAACGCCGGTTGCGGGACTCTTTCAAGAGCCAACTCCGAGGTGGTAATGCTTCGCTGGATGACTACCGGCTCGCACCATCCCGGTTTCGCTATGAGACCCATTCGAAGAATATTGTCCTCTTCACAGTTTTTATCTTATCTATTATTATAATGCAAAACTTGTGATTGTCAAGTTCTCAACTTCGGTTTTTCGGTGATTTCAAACTCAATCGAAAGTTCCCGAATACGCTCGAAAATCCTGTATGCCTTTGCCTTTTCATTGTCGGAGTTGTCTGATTGCATCGCAGAAATCAGAGATTTCATTTTCATGTTGGATGAGAAAAAAGTTGGAAGATAATCGAGAACCCGATGTTGGAGGATTGGTCCTAGAACCTCGTCGCGGATAAAAGCGGATAGTGTTTCGCCGCCAATATCATCTAGAAACAGCAAAGGCGCAGTTTTCAATTCCTCGATCTTATTCTCCAATTCTCCGGTTGATATCGATGACTTCAACTCTCGAACTAGATCAGGATAATATGCAAATACAGAACGATAGCCTTTCTTGGCTAACTCATTAGCTATGACAGCCAAGATATAAGTCTTGCCCGATCCGAATACGCCTGATATGTACATTCCCTTGATGGTTGTTCCCGGCGCATAATCGTTTAGAAACTTGACGATATAATTATGGATCTCCTTGCGCTCGGGACCAATCAAGTCAAAATCGCTGATATCCGCATCAAGCACGCGCCTGGGAATGTAAAGCGCATCGATCTTGAACTTGCTTTCATCGACAACATTATAGCGGCATTTCGAGTACTCCAAGGTGATTTCTTCATTGTAATACCGTAGAACAGGCGTCATTCCGGTTGTCGCCAATTTACACTCGTACAATCCTTGACAAGCATTGCAGATGTTCTTGGCATCCCGAAAAGTAAGGAGATTGTTGATGCCGGCAACGATAGTGTCGTGTTTAAGGTCATGTTTCATGACAAATTGACGAATAATCGGATCTTCCAATAACTGATCGATTGTTTCGTCTGGCTTCAACTTTTGCTTGTACTCTGGTAACAATTCATCGATTTTTTTCAAGTTACCACCTCTTATTCCAAGGATTTGATATAGTCATCAAGCCAGTCGATCTTGACTTCAGGCTTGTTTTGACTGGATTTCTTGTAAGTTTTTCTTTGGCCGCTTTCTTTGCTCTTTGTCCTTTCAGAGATCAGATGTTTGACGTAATCGACCGCAACTTCCACGGAAGTCACTTGATTGCGTAGCCAATCAAGACTGACTTTCTCGAAATACGCATACGTCGGCAGCGAACCTTCCTTGATTCTCGCAACGTAAGCAAGCAAAACGTTCAGAACGCCTTTGTCGATGCCGACTTCTTCGAGAAGTCGTTCGACAATGCGTAAATCGGCAGTTGAAACTTTTCCCCCGCCCATTTCCGCAAGCAGCGCTTCGGGAGTCACCGTCTTGAAATATTCAACCGGATCATTAGGCAGATTCTTCTGTAGCGGCTCGCTCTTCGGTACTGATACTGGACTTGACTGACGATTCAGTTTGAAAGTCTCGCGAGCATTCACTGCCAATTTGGTCAAACTGACCTGTTTGTCTGAATCGGTCGCCTTAAGGACCGCATCCTTCATTTCGATTTCATTGAGTCCGTAAACATAATTAAGATTGCTGATCTTGTTTTTGAGAGCATCGGTGATCGAGGAACAATCAACAAACTCCGAAGGCAAAGACTCCAAGAAAAGACGCCAATCGAAATTCGTATTGTTGATCTTCAGACTTCCATTTGGATGATCGCTGCGAAGGTCTGCTTCATTATCCGAATCAGTCAAATGGATTGCAGGGAACACCTCGTCAAATGACTTAGTCATCCGAATATGTTTCCGGATCGAAGGCGATCGTAATTTGAATATCTGAATCAGTTTCAAAAAGCGCTCTTTGGTCACTGCAGCAATAAGATATTGTCCCAAAACGCCATCATTCACAAAACTTTGCGCTGATAATGGCATTTTGAGTTCATATGCGAAATGGTCATCGAAATAAAACGTCTCCAAAAGACCGATCGCTTCCAAGCGGTATCGGTTTTTCTCAATCAACTCAAGTTTTTCATTCAGCAAGGATTCGAGGTCTGCATGGACGTATTCCTGGGACACCAAGCTTTGTCGATCCAACAAGTTGGTCAGCACGGTATAGAGCGTATAAGCTCCATTACCGATGATGGGTTGGTAAAGCAATGACAAAACCTGATAATCTGAAGCGGAAATGCTTCCCTTACAGTAACTTACAAAACGATCGTTGCGCCTGATGCCTTCCAAATTGCAGCCCCCTTAAGGATGGAGTGAAACGCCTTTGAAGTTCAAGGTGGAATTAAGAAACTTGTACATGCCCAATACTCTTTTTTTCGGTCTGCCCAAGCCTGATAAAGCAAATAGGTTGATCTTTGTGTCGATTCCGGCCTCAATTGGAGTGACTTGCGTCACCGTCACGATCATGTCGTAACCATTGCCAAGCATGTACACTTCTCCGTGATCCGTATTGACGTTGCGAATCTCCAGATGTTCTTCTTCAGCGTACTGCTTCAAACCTTCAAGGCATTGCTTGAAGTTGTTACGATAGTACCTGGTTCTAAGTTGTGCATCGGGATGCAATTCCCGAGTTTCACATGTTGTAGAAAAATAACTCATGATTCCCATTCTATTCACTCCTCAATGTCGTCAGCAAGCTTTCAAAGGCTGCTTTGGTTTCCTGCAATGTTCCCGAGTTGTCAATCGCATAGTCGGCGCGTTCAAGTTTGTCTTCAAGGGACATCTGCGAATCAATCTTCTTCATCGCAAAATCGCGGTCAATCTGATCGCGTTGCATCAATCTTGAAACTTGAAGCTCTCGGTTGATATAGACTAAGACTGTCTTGTCGCAAATACGATCGACATTTGCCTCAAACAAGAGCGGCACGCTGATGACGACCAATTTTTCACCTTCATCGCGATATTTAGCCAACATGTCTTCGATCTCGCTAATGACTATGGGATGAGTCAAGTCGTTCAACTTCTCTCGAAATTCGGGATCATTGAAAACTATTTCACCAAGTTTGTGCCAGTCGATGGATTTATCCGGATTAAGCGGGACATCTTCAAGTTTCAACGTAATCTCATTATACAACACTTCATATGGTTTTGACAGTTGTTTATAAACAAAATCGGCATCAATGACTGGAACACCAGCTTCTAAGAAAAGCTTGGATACAATGCTTTTTCCCGAGGCAATACCGCCAGTCAAACCTATGACCTGCATTGTGAACCTCCTTATTTTTGACAGTTAGGACAATAATAGGTTCCCCGTCCACCGACACGGATTTTTTCAATCGGTGTATTGCATACATGACAAGGTTTGCCTACCAAAGTATGGACGTTAAGTTCATTTTGAAATCTGCCCGAGACTCCGAGACTCGAGAGATAACTGCGGATCGTTGTGCCGCCAAGTCCAATCGCTTTTTTCAGGACCGATTTGCAATTTATAACTATACTCATGATTTCATGATCATTCAAAGTCGATCCGTGACGATTGGGATGGACTTTGCTCAGAAACAGTACTTCGTCGACATAGATGTTTCCCAGTCCCGCGACGATCGTCTGATCCAGCAACAAACTCTTAATCGGCCTTTTTGCCTTATGAATCCTTGATTTCAAGTATTCAAGGGTGAATAGCGGATCAAAAGGTTCCAACCCGAGCTTGTCGATCCCGCGGGCAGCCAATTCATCGTGAAGCCCGACAATTTGCATTGTCCCGAATTTCCGGACATCATGATAGCGTAGAGTCAATCCGCTTTCAAAATGAAAGATCACGTGTTCGTGCTTTTCTTTTTGCATTTCTTCGGGTTTGACAAAAAACTTGCCTTCCATCCGAAGATGAATTACAAGTATATTGCTTTCAAAACAAAACAACATGTATTTGCCTTTCCTTTTGATGTCGTTGAGCGTCTGATGCTTAAGTGTGCTTATGAAATCTTCAGGGCTGCTCTCTTTAATGATTGGCGAATAAAATACTTCAACATCTTTGATCTTTTCGCCAAGAATCCTGAGTTTGAGGGTTTCTTTGATCGTTTCTACTTCAGGTAGTTCAGGCATTGTCTTTCACCTCGTACAGGTTGTTTCCAAAACTGCTGTCAATCACCAACGGGACTGACATTTTGACACAATTTTCCATTACGTCGGTCACTAGTTCGGCTACGACCTTCTGTTCCTCAACGGGAACCGAAAACACAAGTTCATCATGTATCTGCAGTACCATTTCCGTCTTCAATCCTTTATCGGAGATGCTTTGTTTAAGCTTCACCATCGCGATTTTCAAGATGTCTGCAGCGCTTCCTTGGATTGGAGCGTTCATCGCCATCCGCTTGCCAAACTCACGCGTTTGATAATTTGTGGCTTTGAGTTCGGAAATATATCTTCTGCGGTTGAACAT
>JAFGQT010000011.1 GCA_016935515.1 Bacilli bacterium | reverse complement strand
ATCCTGCTAAAGGATTATCTTAAAAACAAAACTGCCGTCTTCATCGGCAGCAGCGGCGTCGGAAAATCAACAATCATCAACAAGATCATCGGTGAAGAACATTTCCAAACCAATGATATCCGGATGGGTGATGACCAAGGTCGTCACACGACCGTGAGCCGTGAACTTTTGCGGCTTGAAAACGGTGGAAAAGTCATCGATACCCCTGGCATCCGCATCGTATCTTCTTATTTTGTTCCTGAAAATGATTTTGAAGATATCATGAACCTCGCAGAGGGTTGTCGCTTCAATGATTGTCGCCATGAGGGCGAACCCGGCTGTATGGTTCAAAAGGCGATCCAGACCGGTGAACTTGATCCGGGAAGATTTTTCCAATACCAAAAAGCGATGAAACTTAATGAGCACAACCGAAAACGTGAGTTAGAAAGAGCCCGGATCCAATCGAGAAACAACCAGAGAAGATCCTAATAATCAATGCTCACACAAAAAAGTGCCCTCATTGGATTGAGGGCACTTTTGCCTTTTGTCAAACTATCATTCAAAGAGCATTATAAGGGCGAGGCTCCCCAAATAACTTCCGCGCCTGCGGGCAGCCAAGTTGCATCCCACCCAGTCGGCTGAGAAGCTGCGGCCGCATGGACAGTCACATTTGGCGCTCCAACAAAAGCATCCGCACCGATTGTCGAAACTTCGATTGGAATATAGATAGTTTCCAAGTTAATGGCATTCAGAAAGGCTTTGGCTGCGATAGTAGTCACTGGCAACCCATTAATTTCACTGGGGAGTGAAACAGTCTCATTGTAATAATTGGTGCTGCCAACCACGATGTATTCAGTGAAGTTTGTTGTCACAGCCATGGCTCCGTTGACTTGATAGGCTTGACCTGTCGACCAATAAACTGGCCTATATTGAGCATTCCATAGGTCGTTCCAATTGGTTTGTGGAGATGATTGACTGGTGTAGATTACTACATTAGTTGCTCCTTCAAAAATGTTAGGTCCAAGCATCATAATAGAATCAGGAATATAGAAGGCCGTAAGATTGGTGCAATTCTTGAAAGCATAACCGTTGATCCACCACACAGTGTCCGGAATGACTAACGAAGTAAGTTTTGAATTGCCATAAAATGCATAGGATTGAATCTTTGTCAAACCAACAGGCAGTGATGACAATGACAAATTTGTACAACCGTAAAATGCATAGTCTGAGATTTCCGAAAGCGTGGTCGGAAGGTCAATCGATTTCAAAAGAGTGAATTGGCGAAATGCACCATAACCAATTTCCGTCACCGGCATACCATTGATGCTGGATGGGACAGATAGAGACTCGATTGAATAGTCGGTATAACCAATGATCTTGACATTGTTACTATCGTGCAGATAATTAAAGCCCATATAACTTCCGGGATAACTTGCGTATAAGACTGGACGGTTGTAAGGGTTCCATCCAGGTGTCCAGGCTGGAGCAAGGTTTTGCACGTAGATAGTCCCGATCCCAAATCCCATCGCTCCAGAACCGATTGATGTTACAGTATTCGGAATAAAAATGCTTGTCACCTTTTGGCATTGTGAAAAGGCGTTCGCTCCGATTGTCTGCAGCCCTTCCGGAAGCATGATGCTCGTCAAATAATGTGAATTATTGAATGCCTGGATGCCGATGCTCTTCAGACCGCTTGGCAAATGCAAGGCCTCGATGTCATTGGTGTTGAAGGCATTGTCGCCAATTGTCGCTAACTGACTTAGCGCTCCAAAATAAATGTCTTTGATTTTCGCATAAGCGAACGCGCTCGTCTTGATAACGGTCACTGAATCAGGAATAGTAACGCTGTTGATGTAGGCGGAGTTGAAAGCTCCTGGTCCAATCGATGTTATCGGTACACCTTCATAGTATTCTGGTAAAACCAGATCAATCATTCCCCCACCATAAAAATCGCTTATCTCATATGTCCCGTCTGTCAATAAGGTGAACTCATAAAGCAAATCCAAGTTGTTGGTCCATTTCGCATATACCAACATATCGGCCTCAGGGATGGCAGTGATGCCACCCGAATAGAACTGCGTGAGTTCATAATCAGAATACCAGCCAGCGAAAGTATATCCTTCCTTGGTGGGAATGCATTCGGTAATAGGATCACCCGGATCGCCGATATCATATCTTTTATAATCGCCATCACCAAGATCATAGAAAACATAGGTATAGCTTGCTTCAAACCCTTCGAAATAATCTGCTTGCCATTCATCGGCTTGAGGATATCCGTCTTGCGCATCAATGACATAGCTGATTTGATTCAAGATAAAAACAGCGTTAATCGGCTCTTGGTCCACAGCCAAGTTCCAGTAATAGTCCCACATGCTATGTGGTTCAGAGAAAGTGAGCAATATTTCCCCGCCCGAGAAGTGGAAATACATTTTCCAATTGTCAATCTCCATGAATCCGGTAAGCCTTACCGGCTGACCCAATAAAGTCTCATCTCTAGCTGCCATCCTTGCTTCAATATCAGCCAAATCAAGTATCATAGGAAACGTATAATTTGAATTGGTCAAGTACGTAGTTTCAGTGATATCATTAACAACTGCCGAATAGTATAATTCATTGCTCAATGATGAGCATAGCAAATAGAATGAGAACATACCGTGAATCCGAACGACATCGCCAATAGAATAAACTCCCTCTGCGAACGTAATCAACATATATCCAGTGCCATCGAAGATATAAGCATAACAGTAGGGATCGCTCGGTCCAATTTCGTAAACGATGCCTTCTATTATAACTTCCTTACCAGAGGTGCTCCGATCCATAGCCAAGAGTTCCGCTATCGTATAAGTTAGCTTCTCGGTCCACTTGGCATACAGAATTATATCACCGATCATGTCGGAAGTGATTTCCGTTATTGGTTGACCAGCAAGATCGGATGTCAGATACCAGCCGGCAAACTCATAGCCAGACTTGATTGGATCTTCGAGAATTATGTCGCTATCCATGGCAGTCCAGGAAGTAGGATTTACGGAATTGTTCGTACCACCATCAAGACTGTAGGTGATCTCGTATTCATCGGGAATAAATTTCCCGTAAATCTCAAGTGCGGCTGACGGCATGGTTGTACCCGAAAACGGAAGTGTCAATGCCTCGTCAAGATACCAGCCAGAAAAGCTGAATCCAGAAATTTGCGAGACAGTTGGCAATACCAGCGCAGCTCCAGATGGATAACTCTGAGACCCTCCGGCAATTAAGCCCCCGAGTCTCATAGATCTTTCACTTGAAAGCAAAATGTAATCGACATTTTCTGGAGCTGCAACGTGATAGTAGTTCAGGCCAAAGATGAATAACCTATCTTGGGAGCTTATCGCGAACGAGATCATGCCATGCGCATTTATGTCGCTGATAGTCTCGGCTTCATTAAGTAAAAAATTATTGGAGATATCCTCATATGTGGATGTGAAATCCGGTGTTTCATATCCAAGTTGACCTTGACCATTATAACCAACTGTCAGAACGCGTCCTGTTGAAGTCATCGCCACCGCATGCCTATATCCCATCACAATTTTAGCAAGTGATTCACCGGCTTCCAACTGAAAATCAGCTGTTACATCGGTCGGTACAATAACACAACTTGTCTCATTAGCGATGTCAGAGTCAATGCCATAGGCTCTACCCCAAAAAAGCACTCTACTTTCCGTTGTTATGACATAAGCTGATTCATGCCTAACGATCAATTCTTCTGCTCTCTCTCCAGTGTTGAAAGTGAATCTGGGCGTAATGTCTGTCGGAATCAACCTTTGAACTGTATCGCCAAGACCAAGGTTATACCAGCCGTTATATCCCCAAGCAAAGATTCGTCCAGTGCTTGTCATCAGAAAAAATGAGTTTTGGCCATCTGCAATGGAAATTACTGTTTCGTCGGTTTCAAAACCGAAAGCGGAAGTAATGTCTTGGGGCAAGTTACGGTTGACATTGGTTCCATCGCCAAGTTGACCAAAGTCATTTCTTCCCCAGGTGAACACTCGGTTGTTGCTTGTCAGAGCAAGATGCGACAGATCTCCAGCAATATCGACAATGACTTCAGAATTCTCAAGGCCGAAATTCATAGTCACATCATTGAGGTCTCGACTATCAATAAATGTTCCGTTCGCCAGCTGACCTTCATGATTATATCCAACTGTCAACAACCTACCTGTCGATGTAAGGATACAGGTATTGAAACTACCCAGTAGCACTTTATTGATAGATTCGTCAATTGACAAACCAAGACTTCCCGTGATGTCAACCGGATAGTCGACAATTTCTTGATCTACAGTCAATTGACCTTCGCGAGACAAACCCCAGACAAGAAGCCGGTTCTGATTAGTCACAATGGCTGCATTGTAATAACCAACATAAAGATTGTCGATTGATTCGTCTTGTCGGAAGACCAAAGGGTTGTTCTCTGTATAATCCATCGATAAATAGAATTTTAAATCATATTCAATTTGCTCGTAAATCGGAAGTATAACCATGTCAGATGTGACATGTGAAAAATCCTGATTCCACCCGATAAATGTGTAACCATCCACTGCATCAAGTATCGGTGCTGTGGCAGTACTATACCCAGAAACTGCTTCTGTCTTTGCAACTGATCCTTCATAATCAAGGAAAGTCACCGTATAATACTCTTGCGTCCAACGGGCATAAACCGTCCAGTCACCAGTTATCGGCGTCGTATTCGTGATTTGAGCGTCGTTTGCGCTTTGGCCGAGGAACCACCCTTTAAAAGTATGTCCACTCTTAAAAGGTATTGGCAAGTCCATAACCGAACCATGGCTGATTATAACTGGATCGAGAACTTGTTCTGAGTTCGTCACAAAACTGATTGATTGTTGGTTGATGGTGTATGTGGGATTTATTTCCACGTCCTGGGTAATATCTGTGTAAGTACCCAGCCATGCGATGAATGTATGACCCGGAACTTCGGGAGGTGTAGGTGGCGTAGCATCGTCACCGTAGGCGACGTTTTCTACCTTGATCACTTTGCCTTCGATATCTTTGAACACAACTGTGTATTTGGCGAGCATGTCGCCAAGATCAATCTGTGAACCGTCGTCATAGGTGATAATCAAATTTCCGGCGTTATTGATCGTTATATCGGTCACAAACTTGTCCGGCACGCTGATGATCGTCGTCAGATCAATGAGATCAGTCCAGATTAGTCCATCCCCTTCATATTGCCACTTAAGAATTGTTCCTTCAACCTTGAAGAGCACTTCTCTGCCATCGATTCCTGGTTCGCCCTGCGGACCAGTGACAGTATCCAGCCACTCCTCATACGTGCCGGTGAAACTGCCATACTCTACAGCTAAACTGTAGACATACTGGAGTTGGATATTCAAAACATCCGTAGTCGGTGTGCTCGTTTCATCTGTGATCACGGATGAAACAGTCGTTGTTTGTGTTGTTGTCTCTAATTGTGATTGAGTGAACCAATCACAGCCGGTCAAGGCAACAAAAAAAAACAAAAAAACGCATAAAAGACAGTGTCTGACTTTCATCTTCTACTCCTTTGTGGAATCTTTCGACAGTGGGTCGAATCCAATTTTTTCGTAGTCAAAGAAGCACATTTTTGTTTTGGGTATATTAAATTATCAGTCATAATTATATATGTTTTGCAAATGATTTACAATGTTATGTAACGTTATTTTTTCTAGATATTATATAAATGTCTATTTTTTGGATTTTTCGGTTTCATTGAGTACAATGGGAGGTTGATTTGCTTGCATTTGCGAGCATAATTGATTATCATAGTCTTTGAACAATAATTCACAACACAAAGAGGTATACATAATGGTAGAAATTCTTGAAGCTTTGATGATGATCTTCTTCGGCCTTTCCTGGCCGTTCAATATCGCAAAATCGATAAGAACGAAAAGTGCCAAAGGTAAGAGCCCATTTTTCCTAGTTCTCGTGGATTTAGGTTATTTGGCTGGAGTCTTCAGCAAGCTCCTCTCCGACAACATCACTTGGGTGCTCTTCTTCTATATTCTCAATTTCTTGATGGTATTAACAGATATCATCCTTTATTTCATCAATCGGGCCCGTGATCGGCGGCTGTTATTGGAAACGGCGTGATTTTTTACAAATTTATCCAAAAAATTCCAATGAAACCTGCGTCTGATTCGTATAATTTATAGTAAAAGACAAGGCAGGTAGATAAAATGTTACGCAAGAATCCAAGTACGCGGGAAATCGTCATTTATAATTTCGACATCAAGCAACAGAAACTGTATCTGATCTTTCGGGGCGACAAGGTTCCCACTCATTT
>JAFGQT010000095.1 GCA_016935515.1 Bacilli bacterium | reverse complement strand
TAGAAGTAGTCCTTGATTAAAAGCAGTCCAGATAATGACATTAATGATTGAAGTTCATGGAAGTCGCTCTCTTGAGCGACTTCTTTTGCTTAAGAGAAAAAGCCACCGTGAACGATGGCTTTTGGAGTATCTTAACTAAAAATTTTTAAGCACAATGCTCATTTGGAAGGATGTAGAGCCTAAGTCGCCATCTTTGGCTGTGAGAATGTTAGATCTCGTATAGACAAGCGGAACAAATAGTTTGGTAGAAATCAGTTTTTAATATGGATGAACGTCGATATTGATTTGGAAAGTTGTCGGCGGTTGAATAAGGGCAGAGTAAAGAAATCAGAAATGTCTACTATAATTATTCATCCATAGTTATTCAGATTCAAGAGGATTTTGCATCGGATTTCAAGATAAAAAATAACCGGGCATTTCAACTTGCTAGTTGAATGTGCCCGGTATGACAATAAAGATGGGAACTGTCTGAAAATCAATGGTTTTTGAGAAAGACTTCGATTGTATCCAAATCAGGAAGCGAAGGGATTGCGCCGGATTTTTGAACGGCTAACCCGCCTGCGGCGTTAGCGTAGCGCAAGGCAACTTCAATAGGTTTATTTTGGTCGAGTGAAGCAGCGAGAGCACCATTAAATGCATCTCCTGCCGCAACTGTGTCGATTGCCTCGACTTTGAAAGCTTCATGAAGTTTGATCTGGTTCTTGGTTACGTGCAAAGCACCTTTTTCACCCATCGTGACAATGACATTGCAAACACCTGCATCGATCATCATCCTAGCGGATGCGAGCAGATCTTCCTGAGATTCAAAAGCGCTCTTTCCGGTAAGTCCGGCAAGTTCAGATTCGTTGGGCGTCAAATAGTCTACATTTTTCAATAAGTCCGGATCCAGCTTCTGGAATGGAGCCGGATTCAGTATAAAGATCTTGTTAAATTTCTTGGCCATTTCTGAAGCCTTCTTGATTACATCCATCCGCATTTCCAGTTGACAGACGACCACGTTCGCCGTTTGGAATGCATTTTCCAGTTTTTCTAAATCTTCTGGCAGATATTCCATGTTGGCACCCGGAACAACGACAATCTTGTTTTGCCCGGTACTGTCAAGAGTTATCGAGCCAACCCCTGTCGAGACATTGGTCTGCTTGATATTGGTGGCATCCATATGGGGTAGGCTACGGAAAAACTCGATGAAACGCTGACCGAAATCGTCGCGCCCGACCATTCCGACCATGATCACGTCACTTTCAAGTCTGGCAGCTGCCACAGCTTGATTTGCACCTTTTCCGCCAAGATATGTGTTGAATGATTTGCCAATCACAGTTTCACCTGGATTGGGTGCACGATGGCACCTGGTGACAAGATCCATCATGAAACTTCCGACAACTAATACACTCATGTTAAGTCTCCTTCTTTGAAGATGCTATTTCTTCTCGAGCTGTTTTCCTAAACTACCACCGGGATGATAGAGATGGAAGTCTTCGCTCGAGAATCCTTTTGCCTTGCAGATAGCCACAGAGAGGGCATCGCCAATGGCTAGTGTCAGGGAAGACGACACTGTCGGGGCAAGCCCGAGATGGTCGGATTCACGTTCATAGGTATAAGCGAGAGAAACATCGACGTTTTTCGCAAGGGTCGAACTGTGGCTCCTCGTTATCGATATGCGCTTGGAGCCAATCTTGTCAAGCGAAGGCAGTAAGGCTAGAAGTTCACGTGTTTCACCGCTGTTTGACAGCATCATGACAACGTCATCAGCTTGGATCATCCCAAGGTCGCCGTGAACACCTTCCGTTGCGTGGACAAAGAAAGCCGGAGTGCCCATACTGGAAAGTGAAGCGGCGATTTTCTTGCCGACATGTCCTGATTTGCCGACACCGGTGATCACTAGCTTGCCTTTGCAGGCAAGGATCAGTTCGACGGCTTTGAGTACAGATTCTTGATCGATGGTTTCGGCGTTCTTTCGGAGTTCGTCAGCCAGTCGATTGAGGCTTGATGTGAATGAGTCGATGATTTGTTGCTTCAAGTTTTTTTCCATATTATCCCTCGATTCTTAATTTTTGCGACGGTAGTATCCGGGTGATCTGCCGTCTTGATGTTTGAACCAACGCGAAAAGGCTTGGGGAGAGTCGAAATTCAGTCGGAATGTGATTTCCTTAAGTGACAACTCCGAAGAATATAACAGAAGTTTCTTCGCATGATTGTATTTCAAAATATTGAAGTATTTTACCGGAGTGGTGTTGAAGTATGTCTTAAAAATGTGAATCAGATACCACTTAGAAAAAGAACAATGATCCGCAAGATCTTGAAGTGTCAGATTTTTCTCGACGTTGACCGACATGTATTGTAACAAGTCCGTCAATTCTGCGGAGTAAGGATGGGATGTCTCCGCCTTGCCGAGATGATAGTCTCTGAATACCGCGGTTATCAATTCCAATAACAAGCCTTGTAAAGCGAGCGTGGAATAGGGGATTCGATGCTCGTACTCGTCAATAAGCCTAAAGAGCAAATCGCGGACAATGTAGGGGTTCTTAAGTTTGAATATGTAGGGAATATTGATCTTGTTCTCCTTAAGATAATCAGAGCGGAACCAAGTCTTTTCTTCAGCAGTCATCTGTTCCTTACGATATAGGGAGACTCTTACTTTGGGGCTGTTTTCCTCGACGAAGAAGTCGAAGTGGACGTGCGGTTGTTCGCAGTCTTCTCCGCCCCATTCGATTTTGTGGAGCACGTCCGGTCGCAAAAAGACGCAGTCGTTTTCTTCAGCGATGTAGACTTCATTGTCGATCGTGAATTTCATCTTCCCCTTTTCGATGAAGATGATCTCGTGATCCCAAATATGTCTTTCGATTACGTACTCACGTAAGAAAGTGTGATGCATCGCGAAACGGACATAGGGTTGCATGAACAGATCCATAATGATTCACCTCGATTTGATCTGGTCTATTTTTTTAGTTGACTTCGAGCTCGTCGATGGTGTAGAAAGGCTTGAAAGGTTTTGAAGGCAATGTTTGGTACCAGTAGGCTACTGAAGCGATGTCGTCTTGCAAGGGCAAATAATGAGCGTCTTTGCGCCAGCCAAGGGCTTGGATCGTGACTTTGAGATCGGTCTCGAAACGGATCGGGTCTGTGATATGCCAACGATACATGCCAAAGCGTTGTTGGGAGTTGTAGACTCCGTCGGGACGGATGACTTGATTGAGTCCTGAATATGGTGAACAGAACTCCTCGTATTGATGTGTCTTCTGATTCTCGAAGTTGTAAGAACCGCAGAAGTAGTCTTCGGTTCCGGTGCCACAGATCGTCGGGTATTCTTCATCCTTGTCGATATAGAACTTGATCTCGCCTTCGCCCCACCAACGGTTGTTATTGACACCCCAAGCCATGTACACGCCAACGAATTGGCCTTTGCCTTCGACGTTGTCGAGGATCGTGTATACTTCTTTGTAGGGAAGCGGATTAACCCGACGGAACTCAGCGTGGAAGTATGCCGCATCTTCCTCGATCTCTGTCAAAGCGTAATCGACTTGATAGTAAAGCGTCATATCTTTGTTGTCCATGTTCTCGATCGTCATCTTGCAGCTCTTTCTAAAAGGCATCACGAAGTAAGAATTGAATGCACTGCCTGGGTTGACGCAGAT